>CAIWVZ010000156.1 GCA_903916245.1 uncultured Planctomycetota bacterium
AGGGTCAGCTCCGTCGCCAGATCGCGCAAACGATCGCCCGACTCAAGAACATCCGTTGCTACCGCGGGATTCGGCACATCCGCAATCTGCCGGTTCGCGGGCAGCACACCCAGAGCAACGCGCGCACCCGCAAGGGACCGCGCAAGACCGTGGCGGGCAAGAAGTCCGTCAAGGCGATGAAGTGATCCAAGCCGCCGCTTCGGCGGCGGTATCGAGCCTCTCCACCGGAGGCTTCACGAGACGAGCATGTCGAACGAAAACAAGTCTCCCACGGATGCACCGGCTCAAGCGCCGGCCGCTTCCAAGGGCAAGAAGGTCAAGAAGGCCGTCGCCAAGGCGGTCATTCATGTGAAGGCCTCCTTCAACAACACGATCGTCACCGTCACCGATCCTCAGGGCAACACGCTCTGCTGGTCGAGCGCCGGTTCGATCGGCTACAAGGGGTCCCGCAAGTCCACGCCGTTCGCCGCGCAACGCGCCGCGGAACGTGCGGGCGAAGCGGCCTCGAAGTACGGCGTGAAGGAAGTCGACGTCAAGATCACCGGCCCGGGCTCGGGTCGCGAATCGGCCGTGCGCGCTCTCCGTCAGTCGGGAATGGAAGTGAAGTCCATCGAAGACGTCACTCCGGTTCCGCACAACGGATGCCGTCCCAAGAAGCGTCGTCGCGTCTGATCCCAAACACAAGGAAACACCATGGCTCGTTACATCGGACCCAAGTGCCGCCTCTGCCGCCGGGAAGGCATGAAGCTCTTCCTCAAGGGCGAGCGCTGCCATACCGCCAAGTGCGCCATCGCGAAGCGCGGTGACGCGTTCCCGCCCGGAGGCCGCGCCATCAAGCGCGGTCGCGTCTCGGAATACGGCAACCAGCTCCGCGAAAAGCAGCGCCTCAAGCGCTACTTCGGTCTCCTCGACCGCCAGTTCCGCGGCGTGTTCGACCGCGCGATCAAGGATCGCGGCAACACGGGTACCGCCCTCCTCAACATCATCGAGCGTCGCCTCGACAACGTCGTTCGCCAGTCGGGCTTCAGCCTCGGACCGGCGAGCGCCCGTCAGTTGGTGGCTCACGGTCTCGTCAAGGTCAACGGCCGCAAGGTCGACCGTCCTTCCTACTCGGTGAAGGCCGGAGACGTCATCTCCTTCACTTCGAAGGAACGCCCCCGCAAGCGTGTCGCGGAAATCCTCGAGGGCTCGAAGCCCTTCCAGGTGTGTCCCTCGTGGCTCGAGCGCGACGAGCAGGCGCTGACCGTCAAGGTCTTGCGTCTCCCGGCCCGCGACGAGTTCCCGTTCATCCTGCGCGAGCAGTTGATCGTCGAAGGCGCTTCGAAGTGATCGCGGCGAAAGCCGCCTGAGAAAGGACAACCACCATGCGCATGCGCTGGAGGAATCTCGAACTCCCGACCCGCGTCACCGTCGATCGCGACACGTTGTCGGATGTCTACGGAAAGTTCATCGTCGAGCCGTTCGAACGCGGCTTCGGTCACACCATCGGCAACGGCCTTCGCCGCGTCCTGCTCTCGTCCATCGAGGGCACGGCGGTGCGTTGGATCTCCGTCAAGGGTGCGGAACACGAGTTCCAACCCGTCGACGGCGTCACCGAGGACATGACGGACATCGTTCTCAACGTCAAGAACATCAAGGTCCGCATGAGCGGTGACGGTCCCGTCACTCTCCGCATTCGCAAGTCCGAGAAGGGCGCGGTGACGGGCGCGGACATCACGGTCGAGGGCGATGCCATCGTCGTGAATCCGGAAGTCCATATCTGCACCCTCAACAAGAAGGTCGACTTCGAGATGGATCTCGAAGTGGCCCGCGGGCGCGGCTACTGGACGGCGGAGGAAAACGAATTCGGGTCGAGCCGTTTCGCGGATCCCCGCGCGCGTCGTTCGCCGAAGGAGAGCGATCAGCAGATCGGCCGCATTTGGCTCGACTCCTGCTACTCGCCCGTCCTCCGCGTGAAGTACGCGACGGAAGACACCCGCGTCGGCAAGATCACCGACTACGACCGTCTCGTCCTGGAAATTTGGACCGACGGTTCGATCCGCCCGGAAGAAGCCCTTTCGGAAGCATCGAAGATCTACCGCAAGTGCCTCAACGCGCTCGTCTCGTACGGCGCGTCGGGCGGTGAAATCCCCGTGACCGACGCGGCGGCTCCGGCCGAATCCCCGTCGTCGATCGCGCCCGTCGATCCGCAGATGGCGATGCCGGTGCAGGAACTCGCGCTCTCCGTGCGTGCGAACAACTGTCTCGAATCGGAACGCATCTTCACGGTCGGCGATCTCGTTGCGCGCTCGACGGACGATCTCCTCGCGCTCCGCAACTTCGGCAAGACCACCCTCACCGAGATCCGCGTCAAGCTCGCGGAACTCGGCCTCACTCTCCGCGGCGACACCATGCCGACCGCCGAAGAGCTGGGGAACGACCCTCAATCCGTCTGATCCAGACCAGGGATACCCGTCATGCGTCATCGCGTCAGTGGCCGTCGACTCGGCCGTACCAGCGCCCACCGAAAGGCTCTCGGGCGCAACCTTCTTCGGGCCCTCCTGATCAACAACCGCATCACCACGACGCTCGCCAAGGCCAAGGAGTACCGGCCGATGGCGGACAAGCTCGTGACGATCGGCAAGACCGACACGCCGTCGAACCGCGTTCGCGCGATGGCGATCGTTCCGGACCGGGATCTCGTGGACAAGTTGTTCGGCGAAGTTGCGACCCACTTCAAGGATCGCAAGGGCGGCTACACCCGCGTGCTGAAGCTCGCGAAGAACCGCCTCGGCGACAACGGCGAGCAGGCGATCCTCGAGTTCGTCGATCTCGCTCCCGTGAAATCCGGGGACGCCTGATCGGAGGGTCGCGGTGTACCCGCCACCCCTCTTGTTCCTCGACGACCCGACCCGCGCTGCGCCATGGGATTGGCGCCAGTGGGTCGGGTTCGCTATTTACGGGTTGGTTCTTCTCGCGCTGACCGTCATCGCATGGAAATTGTCCGGCGCCGCTCCGAAGGACGGCGAAAGCCGCGACTGAGAGGGGCGCGCGCGTCTCGGCGCGCGCCGGTGAGGCGGTCAGGCGAAGCGGAAGCCTTCGGACCCCACCGTCGATTCGAGAGCCGTTCCGAGCGCCTCGGAGACCGCCACGCGGTAGTTGTCTCCCGCTTGGATCTGCACGAGACCGAATTCGGACGTCTTGAGTTCGAAGATCACCGGGCAGCCGCCGGGGAAGCGTCGGATGAGCACGGTCATGTCCTTCATCCGTTGTTCCAAGGAGTCCCCCGCGTCGAGCGTGATGACCACGCGCTTCGCGAGACGCATCGCCGCCTGCTCGATCGGAATGACGTCCACGACCCGCATCGACGGAGGATCCCGGCGACGGTCGACGGTGGCCTTCACGAAGAGGATCGCGTCTTCCTTGATCGTCTCCGACATGGTCGCCCACATCTTCGGTGAGATTACGCATTCCGACGCCGACGTGAGATCTTCGAGTTCGATGATCCCCATCTTCTGGCCGGCTTGTGGGCCCTGTTTGATCACGACCTGTCGCACCTTGCGGACCAGACCGCCGATCGTGATCTCCGTGCGATCTTCGAGCCGTCCGACCGCTTTCAGATTCGAGGTGCTGAACCGCTGCAGGACCTTTCGGTGGCGGTTGAGGGGATGCCCCGTGAGATAGAAGCCGAGAGCGTCCTTTTCGAGCTGAAGGCGTTCCTGCTCGTCGTACTCCGGGATCGGGGCGTAGGTGGCGGTGCCCGTCGCGTCGGCGGGATCGGGATCGCCGAAGAGCGACGCTTGGCCGCGATCGCGATCGCGCGCCGCCGAAGCTCCCGCGGAAATCGCGTCGTCGAGCGCCAAGACCTTCTGGGCGCGGTTCGCCGGAAGGCTGTCGAGCGCGCCCGCATGCACCATCGCGGTGATGACGCCCTTGTTCAAGTCACCCGGGTTGACGCGCGCACAGAGGTCGAACACGTCCTTGAAGGCGCCGTCCTTGTCGCGCACGACGCAGAGGGCGTCGACGGCGTGGGCTCCGACGCCGCGGATGCCCGCCATTCCGTAGCGCACCGCGTCGCCTTCGACCGTGAAGCCCGACCTTGAACGATTGACGTCGGGCGGCAGGACCGGAATTCCCATCGCGCGGGCTTCTTCGACGTACTCGACCACTTTGTCGATCGACGCCATTTCGCACGTGAGAAGTGCCGCCATGTACTCCTTCGGATGATTCGCCTTGAGCCACGCCGTCTGATACGTCACGAGCGCGTAGGCGGCGGAGTGCGACTTGTTGAAGCCGTAACCCGCGAAGTACTCGATCTGCTCGAAGATCTCTTCGGCGGTCTGTCGCGGGACACCGTTCTTCTCGGCGCCGTCGGCGAACTTCTGTTTGAACTTCGCGAGGATTTCGGGCTTCTTCTTGCCCATCGCCTTGCGCAGCGAGTCGGCTTCGTTCAGAGAAAAGCCCGAAAGCACGTTCGCGATACGCATGACCTGTTCCTGATAGAGGATGCCGCCGAGGGTCTCCTTCAGGATGGGTTCGAGTATCGGGTGCTTGTACGTGATCGCTTCGCGTCCGTGCTTGCGATCGACGTACGACGTGACCATCCCCGACCCGAGGGGGCCCGGGCGGTAGAGCGCCAGGATGGCGATGACGTCTTCGAAGCGGTCGGGCCGCATCTTCTTGAGGAGTTCGATCATCCCCGACGATTCGAGTTGGAAGACTCCGGATGCCCGACCTTCCTGCAGGAGTCGGTAGGTCTTCGGATCGTCGAGCGGAATGCGGTCGATGTCGACGTCGCGGCCGGTCGTGGTCCGGATGTTCTTGAGCGCGTAGTCGATGATCGTCAACGTGCGCAGACCGAGGAAGTCCATCTTGAGGAGTCCGACGTCCTCGAGCGCATCCATGGTCCATTGCGTGACGACGTCGTCGCCGGTCGTGCAGAGCGGCACGCGTTCGACGAGAGGCGCGTCGGAAATCACGACTCCCGCCGCGTGGGTCGACATGTTGCGCCGGCAGCCTTCGAGGCGCAGTCCGATTTCGAAGACTTTGCGCGTCGCTTCGTTTTCGTCGCGGATGCGCTTGACTTCCTCGTCTTTCTCCACCGATTCCGACAACGAGTCGTTCGGTCCGTTCGGGATCTTCTTCGCGATGCGGTCGACTTCCGGAAGCGGCATGTCGAGAACGCGTCCGACGTCGCGGATCGCCGCGCGCGCCTTGAGGGTGCCGAAGGTCACGATTTGGGCGACGCGTTCTTTTCCGTACTTCGCGTTGACGTAGTCGATGACTTCCTTCCGGCGTTCGAAGCAGAAGTCGATGTCGATATCGGGCATCGAGATGCGTTCGGCGTTGAGGAAGCGTTCGAACAGGAGGTCGTATTTCAGCGGGTCGAGTTTCGTGATGCCGAGCGCATACGCGACGATGGATCCCGCCGCGGATCCGCGGCCCGGTCCGACGGGGATGCCGAGCGATCGGGCGTGGGCGATGAAGTCCTGAACGATCAGGAAGTAGTCGACGAATCCCATCTTGGAGATGGTCGCGATTTCGTAGTCGAGACGCGCGACGACTTCGGGGCCGACGGCCGGGTAGAGGCGGGCGACGCCCTCGCGG
>CAIWVZ010000157.1 GCA_903916245.1 uncultured Planctomycetota bacterium
ACGTCGCCGCCACCTGCCGACACCTCGGGGGGCCGACGTTCTCCGTGACCGCCCATGCGAAGGACATCTACCGCGACGCGGTGGACCGAAAGCTCTTCCGCGCGACGCTCGACGCCTCGGCGTTCATCGTCACCGTCTGCGAGGCGAACCGTCGTTGGATCGAGGAGAAACTGCTCGACGAACCGTCGGAAAAAATCAAAGTCATCTACAACGGACTTCCTCTCGAAGGCATCCGACCCGGTGACGGCCCCCGCGAACCCGCGACGATTCTCGGCGTCGGCCGACTCGTCGAGAAGAAGGGATTCCCTCTCCTGATCGAATCGTTGCGCATCCTCCGCGATCGCGGATTCGACGCCCGCGTGGAGATCATCGGAGACGGCGAGGACCGTTCCGCCATCGCCGCCGCGGTCGACCGACTCGGCATGAAGAATCACGCGGTTCTGCTCGGCGCCCGGCCTCGTGAAGAGGTACTCGCACGCATGCGGTCGGCCACCCTCCTCGCGGCTCCGTGCCTCACGGGCGACGACGGCAACCGCGATGCACTGCCCACCGTCTTGATCGAGGCCCTCGCCTGCGGACTCCCGTCCGTCTCGACCCCGGTCGGCGGCATCGAGGAGATCGTGGACGACGGCGTCCACGGCTACATCGTTCCCGAAAAAGACGTCGTCGCCTTCGCGGACGCCGTCGCGAAGATTCTCGGAGATGCCGCGGCCGCGGCCGCGATGCGCGAGAAGGCGCCCGGACGCGCCCGGGAACGCTTCGACAGGAACAGCACGCTCCCCAAGCTCGTCGCGCTCATGCGAAAGGCTTCCGGAGCCTGAGCGATGCGCATCCTCCACGTCTGTGCCGACCCGGGGATCCCGCCCGACGGAACCAAGGGGGCGTCCGTCCACTTCCGGTCGCTCCACGTCGCCTTGCGGCAGATCGGCGTACCGGTCGTGGCCTTCGTCAAACGGATGCCGAAAGGGCCCGTCGCGGAAGTTCCCGACGTACGCCCGATGACGGATCTCGCGTCGTCGATCTCTCCCGGAGACGTGATCCTCGAACGATATGCGCTCGGTCGGCATGACGTTCTCGATATCGCCCGCGCCGCGGGAATCCCCCACCTCCTCGAAGTGAACGCGCCTTTGTTCGACGAGGCGTCGCGGCACCGACCGGACACGGTGAAGCCGGAAGACCGGGACATCGAGCACGCGGTATGGCGAGGGACGGACGTCGTCCTCGCGGTCTCCCGCCCCTTGCTCGAACGCATCGCCCTTCATCGGTCCGGCCCCATCGACATCGTTCGCAACGGTTTCGACCCCGTACTTTTCGACGGACCGGAACCCGCGAAGGAACCGACACCGACATTGGTTTTCTTGGGTCATCCGAAGCCTTGGCACGGAGCGGAGGCCTTACCGAAACTCCTCGCCCACCCCGCCCTCGTGGACGTCGGCGCCCGCCTGTTGGTGGTGGGTGGCGGACCGGGTGCCGACGCGTTGGCGGAAGCCGCTCGGGCTCGGGGGGTCGAAGAACGCGTCACGGTGACGGGTCCCCTCCCCCAACGCGAGGCGCTTCGTCGGCTGCGGACCGGCCACGTCGCCGTCGCGCCTTATCCGGTGGATGAAGACTTCTACTTTTGTCCCCTGAAGGCGATCGAATCGCTCGGCGCGGGGATGCCCGTCGTCAGCACCAAACAGGGCGATCTCGACGAAATCGTCGGCGACGGCGGCATTCTCGTCCCCGCCGGCGACGACGACGCGTTCGCGAATGCGTGCGCGCGACTGTTGACCGACGACACGCTGCGACGGACGGCGGGAGAAGCGGGACGCCGCCGCGCCTACGCCGGCATGACGTGGAAACACTCCGCGGGACAGGTCGTCGCCGCGGCGGAAGCGGTGCTGCGTCGCGGCCCATGAACATCCTTCGGCCATTCCACGAATTTCGCGCCTTCCTGACGCTCGC
This sequence comes from uncultured Planctomycetota bacterium, assembly GCA_903916245.1. GTDB lineage: Bacteria > Planctomycetota > CAIWVZ01 > CAIWVZ01. The sequence continues at coordinate 1,945 of CAIWVZ010000157.1, forward strand.
CGGACCGGTGTTCGAGGGGAAGCGTGCTCCGATGGCGAAAGCCGTCGGCTGGTCGCTGGCGGGGACGCTCATCGTCTTGGCGCGTCCTTGGCCGATGAAGTTCGTCATCGATGCGGTGACCGCGCCACGCACCGACGGCGGCATCGACGTTCCGTTCGCCGTCGTCGCGACCGCCTGTGCGGCGACCTTCGGTCTCGCCCTGGCGAGCGGGCTCTGCGCGACGGAAGAAGCCAAATCCACGGCGGACGTCGCCAAATCGATCACGACGCGCATCCGCAAGCGCGTGTTCTCCCACCTTCACGGACTCCCCTTGTCGTTCCATACGTCGCACGGTTCGGGCGACCTCCTCGTACGACTCATGGGCGACGTCTCGAACGTCCGCGACCTCATCTTCGAAAGTTGGATGGGGATGGGCACCGCGGTCGTCTCCTTCGTGGGCGGCGTCGTCGCGATGGCGCTGATCAATCCCTGGCTCGCGCTCGTCGCCGTCCTTCCACTCCCCCTTCTGCTCGTTTCCATGCGATCGACGTCCGTCCGTCTGACGGCGGTGACACGTCGCGCCCGTCGCAAGGAAGGCGTCGCGGCTTCTTTCGCGGGCGAGTCGCTTCGACAAGTCGTCACGATCAAAGCCTTCGGCGCGAGTGACGACGTCACCCGCGCCTTCGGACGCGACGCCCGTTCTTCGGAACGCGCCGCAGGCATGGCGACGGAACTGGCGGCGCGTATCGAACGCAACGGCGAGATCCTCGCGGGCCTCGGATTGGCCGCCCTCATCGGACTCGGCGTCTATCTCCTTCAACGCGGCGCCATCACGGCGGGCGATCTCGTCGTTCTCGTGTCCTACGCGCGCACCCTCGGCAAACCGATCCGCGGTCTTTCGAAGCAAGGTGCACGGACCAGCAAGGCCCTCGCGTGCGCGACCCGTCTGCGCCAGTTGCTCGAAATTCCGAAGGAAGATCCCGGGCCGGAGACCTCCGCCCCCGCAAAACCGGGATCGATCGAATTCCGCGATGTACGCGTCGTTTACCCGAACGGCACCCGCGCCCTCGACGGCCTCACGTGTACGTTCCCGGACGGTAAGTTGATCGCCGTCACCGGACCCAACGGGGCCGGAAAATCCACGACCTTGAACGTCCTCCTTCGATTGGTGGCTCCGACCGAAGGCGTGGTGGCGTGCGCGGACGGCCCGATCGAGGGGTACGCGTTGCGTTCGTGGCGCGACCGCATCGCCTTCGTTCCCCAGTCCCTTCAGCTGTTCGGTGGAACGCTTCGCGACAATCTGAAGATCGCGGACAAGGAAGCCTCGGACGAACGTATCCGCGAAGCGTTCGTGCGCGCGGGCGCCGACGACCTTTTCGACGTCCTTCCGGCGGGACTCGACACCGTCGTCGGTGAAGGCGGGTCGACGCTGTCGGGGGGGCAAGCCCGACGGGTCATGCTCGCGCGCGCCGCGCTGCGATCCGCACCGATCCTTCTACTCGACGAGCCGTTCGCCGGACTCGATCCCGAATCGCGGAAGACGGTGGCCGCCGCGATCCGCAACGTCGGAGAGGGACGCACCGTCATCGTAGTGACGCACGAAGCCCTCGATCTCGTCCGTCCGGATGTCGTCCTTCGTATCGAGCACGGCCGATTGGCCGAAGCGAGGCTCGAATGACGCCCCGAACACCGAAATCGATCCGCGCATGGCTCGACCCCGACTTCGCGAAGGCGCGCCTGATCGAACTCGGTTGGGACGTCCGTGACGTTCGGATCGGGACCCTTCGCATCAAAGGACCCGAAGAGGCGGTACTCGGTATCGACGTCCTTCCCGAAGAAGGCGATGCGACGATCCCGGCGATGGTGCGGGTCGCACCCCTCGCCCAGCAGGACGCGCTCGCCGACAAGTGGACGCGCCTCAAGCCGGTCGGCAACGTCCTCGGAGAAGGTGTCCTTCACGATCGCGACGTACTCGTCTTCGCATGGCCCAACGATCCCGGATTGCGCAATCTCCGGGAGGTCGCCGATATCGATCGGCTGAAGCGCCATCTCGCGTCGATCACGACGCTTTCCGAAGAACGTTTCCGGATCCGCGGAGGGAAAACGTCGCTGACCCGCTTCCGTTGGAAGCCCGAACGTCGCGCCGTCGTGCGTGTCGATCTCGCGATGATCGACGACGCCACCGGAGAAAAGCGGACGCGGTCGGTCTTCGTGCGCGTGTTCCCCGACACGCGCGGCATCGACGTTCTCACCCGTCTCGACGCGTATCGAAGGGCGGGGATCGCGGCTCCGCTCCCCCTCGGGGTTCTGCTCGACGGAACCGTCACCGTCGAATCCGCCGTCGCGGGTCACGTACTCTTCGATCTTTTCCTTCGAAAGTCCGCCGAATCGGCCGCGGAACGGGTCGGACGATTGCTCGGGCGCCTCCACGCCTTCGACGCGAGTGATCTCCCGTCCACGGAGTTCGATCTTCTCGAAGGTGCCGATGCCATTCTCGCGACGACGGCACCCGACGAGCGTGAACGTTTCGCGGCGCTTCAGCACCGCCTCGGTCCTCCGCCGCGAGGAGATTCCCTCGTTCACGGAGACCTGCACCTGCGTCAATTCCTGATGGACGGAGACGCGCTGGCGTTGGTCGATCTCGAACGTGCGGGTCGCGGATCGGCGGAGGGCGACATGGGACTCCTTCTCGCCAACCTCGACGACATGGCCCTTCGGCATTACGGGCACGCGTTGCGCCTGCGGACCTTCACGGCGGCGATGCTCGACGCGTGGCGCGAGGCGCGTGGCCGCATCGACGAGCAAGCGTTGACGCTCGCCCGCGCCCGCGGCCTCCTCGGACTCGCGCTTCTTCCGCTACGCCGCTTCGAGCCGCATGCGGACGCTCTGTTCAAAGAACGTCTCGCCCTCGCGGAGCGCTTGATTACCGAAGCGGCTCCGACCTCGACGCCGATCGAGTGGGAATTGCTCTTTCCGAAACCCAAATCCCCGTGGTCCGCGGTTCTTCGCGACGGAACCCCCGCCCTCTTCGATCCCGCGGACGGCCGCCTCACGCCGCTTCCTTGGGAGCAGGATCCCGTCACGGCGCCCCATCACGATCTCCGACACCGGGGCGAACTCGTCGCCCGACGCGCGGGAAATCGCGCCGTGCTGCGGCTCGCCGGGCCGCCCACGACTTGGGTCAAGTTGGTCGCCCGGAAGCGCGCGTCCGATCTCGCCACGCGATTGGAAGTCGCGCGACGCATCGAGGCATTCGGCGGTCCCCCGTTTCCGCGGGTCGTCGAGTCGTTTCCCGAAGAAGGACGTTTCACGTTCGAGCACCTCCCGGGGACTCCGTGGCACGACCTTCTCATGTCGTCCGGCGGTCTGCCTCAGGTCGACTTGGTGGTCCACGCCCTCAAGCGCCTGCACGAGCTCCCCGCCGACCCGGCTCTGCCCAAGGCGGGGCGTCCTACCACCGACGAAGTGGTGGCCTACGTCCGCGCCGTGTTCCCCGGATGGGAACCGGCCTTCGTCGACACGGCACGACGATTCCCGCCGACGATGCCGTCGAACGGAGATTTCACGCTGCACGGCGACCTTCACGACAAGAACATCCTCGTCGACGGGTCCGTCATTCGGCTTCTCGATCCCGACTCTCTCCGGAGCGGGCCCCGCGAGGAGGACGAAGGAAATCTGTCGGCTCACGTCGCGTTGCGCGCTCTTCAACGCGGCGACAGCGGCGACGCGGCCCTCGAAGCGGCCCGCGGACTCGAACAACGCATTCTTCACCACTCACCGCGACCGGACGGCGGAGAACGGCTCGTCGCGTTCCGACGCCACACCCTGTTCCGCCTTGCGGCCATCCACTTGTTGAGGAGACCATGGTCCCACCTCGCCCAACCTTTGCTCGACCTCTGCGCACGCTGAGGAGTCTCGCGCTGCTCGCGGCTTTCGGGCTCGCGGGCTGCGCGCCTTTCTACCCCGAAGAACTCCCCGATCCGGTAGAGGCCGCGTCGCGCCCCGTCGCGACGACGCGGGAGAACGACGTGGGAAGGGCAACATTCGCAAGAAGTTGGTGGCGCGCGCGGACGGTGTCTTCAGTGGAAAACGCTTCGTCGCATCGGTTCTCACGATCGACGACGACGACAGCGACGTCCAGGTGAAAGGTGACGTCGTCTCGGTCGATCCCGTCGCGAAAAGGATTCGCGTCGGATCCGTCGACTTCGGATGGAACGACGACACCGAATGGCTCGACGAAAAGAGCAAGAAGAAGATCGCTCCGTCGGATCTCGTCGACGGCAACTACGTGAAGATCGAATCCGAATATCGCGACGACCTACTGACGATCCGCAAGCTGACGCGGCGTGTCCGCAAGGAAGGCGAGCTCGATTCCGTCAAAGGGCGCATCGAAGACGTCAGCCGATCGAAGTTCCGGTTCACCGTCGCGGGCATCGAGATTTCCTACGTCCCGGACAGCCCCGTGGTTTGGAAGCGAAGCGAACCCGCGCCGGACCTCCTGCGTCAGGACGCATCGCCGGTCGCGAAATCTCCGTCGATCCTTCGACAGAACATTCGCAAGATCGGCGACGAAGATGCGCGCCCCGAAGACCAGATCCGCGTCTTCGACAAGTTGGTGGTCTCGGGCGAACTCAAACACGAGCTCGAATGGCGCGAGAACTTCGATCTTCAATCGGATCGTCAGCGCGACCGACTGATCGGAACCCAACTCGTTTCCCTCGAAGCGACGTTCGAACTCAATCGCCACTTCATGGCTTACGCCCGTTGGGAGACCTACTGGGACTACATCTGGTTCGACGAAGACGCGAATCTCACCGCCGACGACGCGTCGACGATCATCGAAGGATGGGCGCTTTTCGAAGACCTCCCCGTCGACGGCGTCGCGCTCCAAGTGGGACGCGTCGACTTCGATCACGGGCGCGAATGGGTCATGGACGACCAATACGACGCGGTGCGGCTTTTCGCCAACCTCGACGGCAACTTCCTCGAAGCTTCGATCGGCAGAAAGATCTGGGATCCCGCGGACGACGAAGAGGGCGTCGAGAACACGCTCCTCGCGGCCCGCATCGATTCCATCTCGCGGACCGAGCTCCTCCTCTACTACCTTCATCGCCAAGGTGGAACGCTGATCGATCTCGACCGCGATCACGTCGGCGTGTCGGCCGAAGTGGACTACGGACCGGGCAAGATTTGGGGTGAGTTCTCCTACGTACGCGGTACGGAGAACAACCTTCCGGTCGAAGGCGTCGGCGGTGACGTCACCATGATGTACGTGTGGGAAAAGGCGGCGCTCGAGCCGTCCGTCTACGCCGGCTTCGCCATGGGAACCGGTGACTACGATCCGTTCACGGCCCACGACCGTGGCTTCCGCCAGACCGGACTGAACGACAATCAGGACAAATTCAACGGCGTCGCGTCGTTCAATTATTACGGCGAGATCATGGCCCCGGACCTCACCAACCTGAAGGTTTTCACCGTCGGCCTCGGGGTGAAGCCCTCGGAGAAAACCAGCGTCGACCTGCTGTGGCACCGTTTCGAGCAAGTGGACCTTTCCTACCTCCCACCCTTCGGCACCCGCTTGCGTCAGGCGGTCACCGCACAATCCACCGACCTCGGTCAAGAATTCGACGTGATCATCGGAATCGAAGAATCGCAGAACTGGATCTTCGAGGTCAACGTCGGCATCTACATGCCGGGCGACGCGTTCAATCGTCGTGACACCGCCTACTACGGTTACCTCAAAGCGGCTTACCGATTCTGATCCGACGCTCCCGAAAAGAAGAGAGGCCGGGCTCCCTCGGGAACCCGGCCTTCTTCATGTCGACTCGGATCACTTCACCATGTCGACGGCGACGCGCGGGCGCAGCATCAGCATGAGTCCCGCGCGCGTTTGCGGCGCGAGCGGCATGATGCCGATCGCGGTCGCCATGTGGCCCTGAAGCGCCGGGGAGGCGCCTTCCATCATGCCGCGAAGCGCGCCGGCGACGTCGGCCGGAACCTTGCCCGACGCACGCGCGACGCGTGCGAGAGCGATGAGGGCGCTTCCGCGGATTTCGTCGGACGCGCCTCCGTCCTTCACGACCTCGAGGAGACCGTCGGCCGAGTCGGCCGACGCGATGGTGCCGAGTGCCGCGATCGCGGGCATGCGCACGCGGTCGTCGCCACCCTTGAGCGTCGCGAGGAGCGCCTTGTTGGCGCCCGCCGAGGGCAGGGTGCCGCAGCACGGCTTGAGACCGGCCAAAGCACGCGCGGCCGCCGCGGCCGTCATCGTCGCCGATTCACGGGCCGCATCCACCGTCTTCACCTTCTCGGCGACCATGGGTTCCATGGTTTCCGCGGAGGCGGAAGCGGCGAGGTAGCCGACGCCGTCACCGAAGGCGGCCTTCGCGGCTTCCATGTGCTTGTCTTCGGCGAGGATGAACACCGGCACGCCGGCCGTGCGCGCATCGGCGCGGATACCGCGCACGACGTCCGTCACGTTCGGACGCGCGAGGTCGTAGCGCACGATGACCGCGTCTTCGACCGGCCAGTCGCGGAGCATGCCGACGCCCATCGCACCGTTGTCGGTGCCGACGGCGAAGTAACGCTTGGCCGACAGGCCGGCGACGATCTTGTTGCGCGTATCGGTGTTGTCGTCGATGACGAGCACGTTGCGGATCGCATCCTGTCCGAGCGCCTCGCAGAGGGCCGGGACGACCTGATCCGAACCGTCGAAAGCGGCCATCGGACGGATGGTCGCGATCGCCACGGCCGCCGCGTGACGCGGAGCCTTGTGGGCGGAAGCGAGCGCCATCGTGAGGCCGTTCGGGGCGCTGAACGACGTGCTGTCGACCTGCTCGGCGAGCAGCCCGACCGCGGCCGCGGCGACATCCGCGCGACCACCGGCCAACGCATTCTTCACGACTTCGTCGAGAAGCGCGGTACCGGCGGCGGACGCGAGCAGGCGGGCCTGATTCAGGGCACCGGCGGCGGCACCTTCGTCACCTTCCTTGCCGAGATTCTTCGCGAACTCGACTTCGGCGAGCAACGTGGAGACCATGAGGGTGGCCGCCTTCACGTTGGTGCGATCGCGACGGATCGCGTCGGCCAACGTCTCTTCGGCCATCTTCAGATGCCAAAGATCGCGCGGCACTTCACGCGCGACGAGGTCGGCCGAGTCCGCACCTTCGGCCTTCGCCATCGTCCACACGACGTAGGTCGAGCGGGTGTGACGGCAGACCATCGGGTCGCGGTTGTAGAACATTTCGCCGAGGGCGACGAGATCGCCGGAGGCGTTCGCGCGGGCCGCGGCTTCCTTCACCATGCCGTCGGCACCGGCCGCCGCGAGGGCGAGGTACGGCATCGAGCGGGCGTCCTTGAGCATGCCGAGGACGAGAGCCGCGTTCGCGGCCGCCATCCCGTCGCCGCCCTTCATCACGGCGACCAGCGGACCGACCGCGTCGTCACCGAGAGCGCGGCAAGCCTGCATGGCCATCGTGCGGACATTGGTGTCGCCGGAGCCGAGCGCGCGCCAGATGCCCGTGACGGCGTACTCGCCGTGGTTGAGCTTGAGCGCGAGCAACGCCTTCTGACGAGCCGCCCAGTCTTCACCCATCGCCGCGTCGACGAGGGTCTTGATCGCCGCCGCATCCGCCGTCTTGGCGGCTTCGGCGGGACGCGAGCGGTTCATGAGGGTCATGACCGCCTCGCCGAGGCGGTCGTTCTGGATCATCACCTTGATCCACTCGTCGGAGGACAACTTGTCGCGAAGGGCGAGCGCCTCTTCCGACGGCATGTCCTTGGCGAGCACCTCGTTGAGCTTTGTGAGAGCTTCGTCGTTCCGGCCGCGTTCGACCAGATTGAGAACCTCGCGCATCGCATCCTGTGCGGCAAGATCAGAAGTGGCGCAAGCGAAGGCCGCCATGAAGGTAAGGGCGGCCGCGGCACCATGAAGGCCCCGCTGAGTCATCGAGTCTGTCTCCAGTTCCGGAGGATCCTGAGTTCCTGGGTTGTGTCCACGGCCCCGGTTAGGACCGCTCCCCATCGAGACCCGATGGGGGTCCCGAGACGGGGCATTCTAGGGAGCGGTTCCGGGGTGTCAACCCGATGCCGCCAAGTCGCGACCCTCAGCCCCCGGAGATCTTGCCGAGCAGGACCGGTCGGGTGGCCCCCGTGACGGAAGGGATGTTCGCCGGGATCCCCGCAATCCGCTCGTTGGCGAGGAGGGCGAACAGGACGGCTTCCTTCGCGTCGCCCGGGATTCCCGCCGAGGCGCTGCTTTCGATCGGGTGCCCGGCCGCGTCCGCCAAAACGGCGAGCAGGGCGGGGTTCTTCAAGCCGCCACCGCTCCCGATCACGCGGCGAATACCGGCCACTCCCCCGAGGCGACGATCAAGGGACAACCTGAGGCACTCCCCCGTGAAGCGGAGGTGCGTCGCGATGAGATCGTCGACCGGAACGTCCGGGTACGCGGCGAGCAATTGCGTCACGTGGGCGGATCCGTAGCGCTCGCGTCCCGTCGTTTTCGGGAACGGCAGCGCCAACCACGGATCGGCGAGCAACCTCGCGAAGACGTCCGGGCGAAACGTTCCCCGCGCGGCCCGACGCCCCGAATCGTCGAAACGCTCGACGCCACCGGAAGCCGCCGCGGCGAGAAGGTCGAGCGGGACGTTGCACGGTCCCGCATCCGTGGCGGTCACCACGCCGTCGGCCCCGATATGCGTCCACGCGAGAATACCGCCGAGATTGAGGGCGAGCGTTCCCGGCACATCGCCGAACAACGCGGCGTCGAGGCGCGGCATGAGCGGCGCGCCCGCGCCGCCCGCGGCGACGTCGGCGGCGCGGAAATCCGCGACGACGGGAAGTCCCGTTTCGAAAGCGATCACGTCGGGGTCGCCGAGTTGCAGCGTCGACGCGACGTCGGATCCCGCCGGAAGGTGGACGACCGTCTGACCGTGACTGCCGACGAGATCGATGTCGTTCAGAGTCAAACCCGACGTTTGGACGACGCCGATCGCGGCCCGAGCGAACAGCGAACCGAGATGCCGATGCAGTCGGCACATCGCGACCCCGTCGATGTCGGGCGCACGGAGAAGTTCGCGGCGCAGCGCATCCGGATACGGGAACGCCGCGTGCGCGACGAACCGCAGTCGGACCCTCGGCCCCGCGCCCTCGCAGGCGACGATCGCCGCGTCGATGCCGTCCATCGACGTACCGCTGTTGAGTCCGACGATCATGCGAAGCGGACGGGACGCGATTTCGAACAGGCGCTGCATGGGTTCATGTTCGCCCGTCGGGCACGGCCCGAAAAGGACGTTCCCGCGACCGGCGCGGTCGCGCATACTTGGAGCATGAATTCTCCGCGCCTCCTCGTCGTGGACGACGATCCGTTGATCTTGAAGACGCTCGCTCTGGTCCTTCGGGACAACGGGTGGTCCGAGGTCGCCCTCTGCGGAAGCGCCGCCGAGGCACTCGCCGCCGTCGAAGCGGGACCGACGCCGGACGTCGTGATCACCGACGTGAAGATGCGCGGCATGGACGGACTTCAACTGCTCGACGCGCTGAAGGCGCGCGACGGCGACATCGCCGTCATCGTCGTGTCAGGACACGGGACGATCCAAACCGCGGTGGACGCGGTGCGCCGCGGCGCCTATTCGTTCCTCGAAAAGCCCGTCGACAACGACGCGCTCGTCGTCCACATCCGCAACGCTCTCGCCTTGAGGGAAACGTCCCGCGCCGTGAAATCGTTGACGGCTCGCGTCAACGTTCTCGCCGATTCCGTCGCGGGGAAATGGAAGATCCTCGGCAAATCGGGAGCGGCCCAGGCGCTTCGCACGCTGATCGAGAAAGCCGCCCGAAGCGACGTGCGCGTCCTCGTCACGGGCGAACACGGAACGGGCAAGGAACTCGTCGCGCGCAATATCCATCTCGCGTCACGACGCGCCTCCAAACCGTTCGTCGAGGTGAATTGCGCGGCCATCGCCGACGCCTTGACCGAAAGCGAACTCTTCGGTCACGAGAAGGG
>CAIWVZ010000158.1 GCA_903916245.1 uncultured Planctomycetota bacterium
CGTCGGTCATTGATCCCCGTCGGCGCGACGCTCGAACTCCCGGGTTTCCTTCTTCGTCGGCGCGCCGTCGAGGCGGGGACCGCCGCACCGAGGGAGTCCGTGGTCGTCGTCGATCCGCGGCGCGGCGAGGTGATCGCCGGTTCTCTCGTTCGCGAGCGGCGCGGAACCGGATCCGAGGCGCGGACGCGTATCGAGTTGGCGGATGCGCACGGGGTGCCCGTCGCCGGGGTCGTCACCGACGGTTCGGGAAAATGGATCGCGGAAGAAATCGGTGGTCGCGATCTCGTGGCGGTACGCGTCGACCCGAAGACGGCCGCCGCCGTGATCGCCGCGGGCTTTTCCGCGCCGGAATCCGTCGACCGTGTCGCCGTAGGCGACGTCGGTCTCACGATCGATCGACCCGACGACACGTGGACGGATGCGGGTGCGACGTCGGTCGGCGTGGCCTTGTCCTGGCATCACACGCCGTCGGGGAGCACGGTCGAGATCTTCACGCCCGCGGGAATGTCGAACCCGGGCGAGTTCCTTCGCGATCTCGCAACGCGGATCCTCGCGGACGATCCCGAAGCGAAGATCGGCGTCGCGACCGCCGTGGCCATCGGCGGCACCGACGGAATCGCGTTTCGTGTCGAAACGACGCGCCGCGGCGTCAAACTGCACGCGACCGCCTACATCACGCGAGGCACGCGCGGACCGGCGTTGGTGATGGTCACCGCTCCTACGGTCGGCGGTCTCGGCGAGGCGACGCTCGCGTCCGTGCTCGGTACGCTCGCTCCGACTCCATGACGAGGCCGCGTTCGATCGCGAACGAATCTACTTGAACAGATCGCGGTGCGCGGGCGATTCGCGCATGTCTTCGAAATCGGGATCGTCGGCGAACGCCCGCAGGTTCGGGTAGTTCGCCTCCTTCAACTTCTTGCGCGCATCGTCGAAACGTCGAATACGCGCGTAGCAGCGCGCGATGCCGACGCGTACGAGATTGGTCTGCGCCGCGTTGCCGCGCAGGCTGAGGGCGCGATCGTAATACTTGATCGCGCCTTGCCACCAACCGACTTCACGGCAACGGTCCCCGGCGATCACCTGGAGATCGCGATCGTCGGCTTCCTTGTCGGCGTCGCCGCATTCCTTCGCGACGACGGCCTTCACGCCTTCGGAGTTGCCGAGAGCCAACATGAGTTTCGCGGCACGCAGCCGTAGATCCGGCGGACCCGTCCGTACGACGTTCAGAAGGATCTTCGGCGTCAGGTCTTTCGATCCCGCCGTCGCCAACGCGTCGAGGGCGGCTTCGACGATCGCCGTGTCCGCCATGCCCACCGCGTCGTGCAGCGCCTTCAGGGCGTCGAGATTCGCTCCGAATCGACCGAGTGCGCGAAGCGCCGAGACGCGCATCTCCGGTTCCGGAGCGGACACCGCGAGTTTTCGGACGGTGTCGATGTCGTCTTTCGTCGTGCCCACGAGTCCGAGGGCTTCGATCGCGGCCCGCCGCACGCGCAGGTCGCCGTGCTTCACGTGGCTACGGGCGAGTTCGATCGTTCCGGGGGTTTGTCGGCGGGCGGATGCGAGGAGCGCTTCGGAGGTTACGCCGGGGCCGGACGTTCCCTTCGCGAGATCGAGCAGCGAAGCCGACAGTGTCGCACCGTCGATGCGGCCCGCCGCACGAACGAGCAGAGGGGCGAGATCGTCGGGGGCTGCGGTCGCTCGCGCGAGGAGAAGCGTTCCGACGCCCGGATCCTTCGTCGCCGCGAGCGCATCCGAAAGCCACAGCCGCAGATTGGCGTCGGCCTCGGCGGCCATGCGTTCGACGACGAGCTGGGGGAATAGAGCGGTTTTGCCCGCCACCTGCCCGAACGATTCCTTCACCGGTTCGGCGGCGCTTCCGTAAGGAGCGGACTTCAGCGTCTTGCAGGCGCCGTCGAGTGACTTTTTGAAGTCGGCCTGCTTGGCCTCGAGCTTCGCACGCGACCAGTCGCGGATCTCTTCCAACGTCGGGCCGGGGCCCTGGGCGAGCGACGGAAGGACGAGGAGAGAGAGCGCGACGATGAATTTCATGCGAGCTTTTTGAGCGTCGCCGTGATCTTCGCCACGGCGAGGTCGACGTCCGCGCGGGAGAAGTCGAGAACAGGCCGGAAGCGAAGTGAACGGGCGCCGCACACGAGAATGAGGACCCCGTCATCATACAGGGTGTCGCGCACGCGGTCGCGAAGTTCGGTGGTCGCCACGTCGAACGCCACCATGAAGCCCCTCCCGCGCACGTTGGAAATGAGGTTCGGGAACGCTTCGGCGATGCCCTTCAGCCCTTGGACGAGGTGGGCGCCGGTGTCCGTCGCGTTCGCGAGGAGCCGTTCTTGTTCGATGATCTCGATGAATCGCGTCGAGCGCACCATGTCGACGAGATTTCCCCCCCACGTCGAGTTGATGCGGGATGCGACCTTGAAGACGGAATCGACTTCGTCGACGCGAGGGCCGGCCGCGAGTCCGCAGGTCTGAGCCTTCTTTCCGAAGGAGAACGCGTCCGGATAGACGCCGTGATGCTCGAACGCCCACCATTTTCCCGTGAGCCCGAAGCCGCACTGCACTTCGTCGAACACGAGGAAGACCTCTTCCTCGTCGCAGAGCTCGCGGAGCTTGCGCATGAATTCGGTGCGGAAGTGGTTGTCGCCGCCTTCGCCCTGAATCGTTTCGATGATGCAGCATGCGACGTCGTGCTTGTGCGTCCGACAGGCTTCCTTGAAGCCTTCCACGGCGGCGTGCTCGGCCTTGAGAACGCGATCCATGACTTCATCGGTCGTCGGGAACGACAACGCCGGGTTCGGAAGCCGCGGCCAATCGAACTTCGGGAACCACTTGGTCTTGCGCGGGTCGAAGGTGTTCGTCAGCGAGAGGGTGTACCCGGAACGCCCGTGGAACGCCGCGTTGAAATGAATGACGCGCGTGCCGAGGGATTCGGGAAGCCCGCGTTTGAGGTTCTTTTGAACCTTCCAGTCGAAACCGACCTTCAAGGCGTTCTCGACGGCGAGGGCGCCGCCTTCGATGAAGAACAGGTGCGGGAAGGCGTCACGACCGTCCGGGAACTTCGGGAGGGTGCGTGAGAAGGCACGGACGAAGTCCGCCATGCCCTGCGTATACACGTCGCTGTTGGTCGGCTTCACCAACGCGGACTCGAGGATGCGGTCGCGGAAACCGGTGTCCGCGAGCATCGGATGATTGAATCCGATGGGCTGCGAGGCGAAGAAGGAGAAGAGGTCGAGGAACTCCTGTCCGGTCTTCGCGTCGACGAGGCGGCTCCCCCGACTGCGCGCCGGATCGAACACGAAGTCGAAGCCGTCGACAAGGAGCTTCTTGCCGAGTTCCGCGTGGACGTCCGCCGCCGGGGTCGTGTAGGTAGCCATAAAGGAGAAGATCGGCGCAAAGTCCGACGCCTAAAAAGTTAGCAACGCCACGGGGGGCGGCAAAACCGGCGCCGGAAGGTCGATTTCAGCCGGAATCGCGGCTTCGAGCGGCCGCCCTCGCGATGGCGGCTTCGAGCGATTCGAGTTCGAACGGTTTTTCGAGCAATTGGTGGGGGCCTGGGGGGATCATGGCCGCCAAAGAGCCCGTGCCGGCGTCTCCCGTCGCGAAGATCAGCCGTGACTCGACCGCCGGGTGCGCATCGCGAATGGCACGGAGGACGTCGAGGCCGTCGATGTCGGGAAGGCGCACGTCGCAGACGATGACGTCCGGCACCACCTTCTTGAGGGTCGCGAGCGCGTCACGGCCGCGGGTGAAGGCGCGGACGCGGTGCCCGGCGTGTTCGAGCACCGCCGCATAGGTTTCGAGCAACTCCACGTCGTCGTCGATGATCATGACGTCGAGCGTGCGCCGTTGCGCCGATTCGGCCCGCGTCGATTCGAGGGCGTCCGTGCGGCCGACGGGAAGGCCGAGTGTGAAGACGGCGCCGCCACCCGGGCGAGCTCGGTGGAGAAGCGTCCCGCCCATCGCCTCGGCGAGTCGACGGGAAATCCAAAGCCCGAGCCCCGTTCCGTTGCGGTGGCCGCTCGCGAACGGAGTAAAGAGCCGGGGAAGGAGAGCGTCGGGGACGCCGATGCCGTCGTCTTCGACGTCGATGACGCAACTGTCGGCCACGATGCGCACCCTCAGGATGATTGAGCCGCTCCCGCCCTTGCGTGCC
>CAIWVZ010000159.1 GCA_903916245.1 uncultured Planctomycetota bacterium
GACACGATGGCGTACACCGCCGCCGCGTTGAGTTTCATGCTGCCCGGTTTCGGCAAACCGATCATCCTCACCGGCGCTCAACGTCCACTCGCCGAGATCCGCACCGACGCGCGATCGAATCTCGTCGACGCCGTCGAAGTCGCGACGCGGAACCTGCCGGAGGTCGCGATCGTGTTCGGCGGAGCCGTTCTTCGGGGCAATCGGGCACGGAAGCGCAGCCTCGAGGGCTACCGCGCGTTCGAGTCGCCCAACTATCCGCTCCTCGGCGAAGTGGGGACGGAACTTCTGCTGAACGAATCCGCGATCCGGCGCGTCGAGGACGATGCTCCGTTCGGACTGGTGACCGACCACGATCCGCACGTTCTCCACATCCGACTCGCGCCCGGGATGCACGGTTCGTCGCTCGAAGGATTGGACACGCGGCGTACCCGCGGCGTCGTGCTTCAGGCGTTCGGCGCCGGCAATGTTCCGCTGCGCGACGGACGCGAAGCGTTCCCGCTCGAACGTCTTCGTGACGCCGGAGTTCCGGTGCTGATCCTCGGCGGTTCGGAACACGGGACCGCGAATCTCCGTCTCTACGAAGGGGGACGACGTGCCGCCGAACTCGGTGCCGTTTCCGCGCGCGACATGACCGCGGAAGCCGCCGTCGTCAAGATGATGTGCGCCCTCGGCCGCGCGAAATCCCCGGATGCCGTGCGGGCGCTCCTGTCCGAGGACTGGGCCGGCGAGATCACGCCGGAAGAGGATGCTCCGGTCGCGTAGAATCCCGGCATGAGCGTCCCCCGTCGCAATCCCGGCGAACTCGAGATCGACCTGTTCTGTTCGGGGGTCCGCATCGATCCGTCCTGCACCTTGAAGGACGACGCCCGCGCGATCTCCCGCACACGCGCCGGACTCGGTTCGGGGCTCGAACTCGTCATCCCGGGCGACCTCAAGGACCTTTGGCTGAACGTTCCGGTCGAAGAGGACTTCGCAGCCGCCTCGCCCTACACGATCCACCGAACCGATGCCGGCTACGAAGTGCGCGACGCGCGCAACGCCGAGCGTTACCCGGTCCGCGTTCCGCAGGAACCGGGGTGGTACCGAGGGCGGACGTCGAAGGGCACGTTGATGAAGGAAGTCGGCGTCCTTCAGGGGACGTACCTCGGCATCTACGTGTCGAATTCGTGCATGTACTGGTACCGCGACAATCCGGAGAACTGCAAGTTCTGCACGACGGGCTACAACGTCGGCGTCAACGAGGTCGCGGTCAAGGACATCGACGACGTCGTCGAGGTCGCCGCCCGCGCGAAGGCGGAGTCGGGCGTCACGTTCGTCCACTTCAATACCGGCGACCAGAACGGCAAGGGGTTGCGACAGATCGCCCCGTACGTGAAGGCCGTGAAGGAACGTGTCGGGGCGTTGATCGGTGTTCAAGCGGTGCCGCCCGCGACCGATGCGGGATTGTGGGAATACGACTGGCTGCGGGACCTCGGCGCCGATCACTTTTCGTTCTGCTACGAGTTCCACGACCCCGAAGTCTTCGCGAAACTCCTTCCGGGTAAGCAGCGGACCGTCGGTCAGCGGGCTTTCTTCCGCGCGATGGAGTACTGCCAATCCAAGATGCCGAAGGGGGCCTGTTCGGGCGAAATCATCGCCGGCGTGGAACCCGTGGACGTGACGCTTCGCGCCATCGACTACATCACGGGCGTCGGCGCCTTCCCGACGGTGTGCATTTTCCGTCCCGTCGTCGGTTCCGACATGGAACACGTGCCGTCGCCCCGGTACGACGACATGGTGACCGTGATGCGTCACATGTACGTCGCGTGCCGCAAAGCGGGAATTCCGATCGGCGCCGCTCCGAACATCGAGGTGTCGTTGATCGTCAATCCCGACGACGCGCAGTACCTCGTCCCGCGCACGTTCGGCTTCCAACTCGATCGACTTTGGCTCAAGACCGTGAAAGCGCTCGCGACGCCAAAGTTCGCCTACGAGATGAAACCGCGGAAGGTGAAGGGGCGACTCGAAACCGCGGAGGAGCGCGACCGCGCCGCGAGGGCCGCGGGGATGACGGTCTGATGGTCGGCGCTCCGATGCCGCCGTCGTCGGATCCGTTGACGCAGTCGTTTCTCGACGCCGTGGCGACCCATGCGGCGGATTTCGAATGGGATGCGACGCGCGCGGGTGTCGACGTGCGGTGCACGACGGCGGTGGCCGGCGGCGCGAATCGCGCGAGGCTCAAGGCTTTCCTCCCGAAGCCCGGGACGTTGGTCGTCTTCTTGTACAAGGATTCGAACGTGCCGTTTTCGGACGATCGGTTTTCCTACGGCGCGTTGACCGTGAAGTCCGTGCCGAAGGACGCCGCCGACTATGTCGCGGTTCTCGACTATGCGGCGTCGGGTTTCCATCCCGAGCGGCGTCCGGATTGCGCGAAGCGGACGGTCCCGTTCACCGTTCCGAAGTAGGCGGCCTTTCCCGACGTTTTTTCCCGCCCTTCGGCGTGGTATCACCCTTCGAGGATCAAGACATGGCATCGATCAAGGCAACCGAAGTTCGCAAGGGCATGATCATCCTCCACCAAGGCCAACTGCACGTCGTGGCGGAGTTCGAACACATCGCTCCCGGCAACTGGCGTGCGATCAATCAGGTCAAGCTCAAGAACATCAAGACCGGGACCAACGTCATGTTGCGTCTCGGCTCTTCGGAAACGCTCGAGCGCGCCAACCTCGATCCGAAGCCCTGCACCTATCTCTACCTCGACCACAATCAGGGCTACGTCTTCATGGACGCCGAGTCCTTCGAACAGTACGGAATCCCCGAAGACCTCGTCGGCGACAAGAAGTGGTATCTGCTCGAAAACGCCGCGTGCCAAGTGACCTTTTTCGAAGGCAATCCGGTGAGCATCGAACTTCCGCCGTCCGTCACGCTCAAAGTCGTCGAAGCCGAGCAAGTCGCCCGCGGCAATACGGTCAACGGCGTCACGAAGAACGTGAAGCTCGAAACAGGACTCGAACTCAAGGTGCCCGCGTTCATCGAGAACGGCGAGTTGGTGAAGGTCTCGACCGAAACGGGCGAGTTCCAGGGACGCTCGAACAAGTGAACTTGCCGCGGCGTTTCCCCTCCGGACGGGGACGCCGCTCGACCGGGGCACGTCTTTGCGGACGATGCCCGCCACATCCTTAGGTACCGTCCTCGACGGGATCGACGCCGTCCTCGTCACCGTCGAAGCGCGGACGTCGTTCGACGTCCCCGCGGGCGGCTGTCGCGTCATCGGACTCCCGGACGCGGCGGTGAAAGAAGGCGTCTTGCGGATGCGCATGGGCGCGGGGCCGATCCTCGGCGATCTTCCGTTCAAGGAGGGTTACGGCACGCTGTTGAACCTCGCCCCCGCCGACGTGCGCAAAGCGGGGCGCGGTCTCGATCTTCCGCTTGCGATCGCCTACTGCGCCCACGTGTTGAAGTTCCCCGAAGAGCGCCTCGGCGGGTTCCTCTTTCTCGGTGAAATCGCGTTGTCGGGTGACGTACGGCCGGTGACCGGAGCCTTCGGAGCGGCGTTGCTCGCCAAACGTTTTCGACTCGCGCTTTGCTGCGCTCCGGAAAATCTCGACGAAGCGCGTCTCGTCGAAGGCCCGCCGCTTTATCCGGTCCGTTCGCTCCCGGATGCGCTCGCCGTGCTTCGCGGCGAAGGCGTCCTCGACGCGGGTCCGCGCGGAGTGCGCGCGGCGGCGTCGACGTCCGCAACGCGGATCGATCTTTCCGAAGTGAAGGGACAGTGGACGGCGCGCCGGGCGCTCGAGACCGCCGCCGCAGGAGGTCACAACATCCTGCTCGAGGGCCCGCCGGGTTCGGGCAAGTCGCTCCTCGCCCGTCGCCTGACGACGATCCTTCCGGCCCTCGCCGAAGGCGAAGCCCTCGAATCGGCTCGTATTCATGCGGCGCTGAAACCGCTCGACCCCGCTCGGTTCCGCGAGCCTCCGTTTCGCAGTCCGCATCATCTTTCGACCCCGGTGTCGCTCGTCGGGGGCGGACATCCCGTGCGGCCGGGGGAGATTTCTCTCGCGCATCGGGGGGTGTTGTTCCTCGACGAACTCCCGGAGTTTCCGCGCGAAGCGTTGGAAGTCCTTCGCGAACCCATGGAGGAACGGGTGGTGCATCTTTCCCGTGGCGGGCGGTCCCGAACGCTTCCCGCCGACGCGCTCATCGTCGCGGCGATGAACCCGTGTCCGTGTGGGCATTACGGAGCGGGAGACGGTCGTTGTCGGTGTACTCCGCAGGCCGCGCTGCGTTACCGCGGGCGTCTGTCGGGGCCGTTGCTCGAGCGCTTCGACTTGAGGGTGAGGCTGCGGGCGGTCGAGGCACGCGATCTCGTCGAAGCGCCGCCCGGAGAATCGAGCGCGGACGTATCCGCCCGCGTGCGGGAAGCGCGCCGACGCCAGACCGAACGTCAAGGTGACGTGAACGCGCGTTTGGCCGACGCGCGGATCGTCGAAGTGTGCGGTCTTTCGCCCGAGGATGTGCTTTGGCACCGCGGCCAAATCGAACAGTTGGCGTTGTCGGCACGGGCGGCACGACGCCTTCTACGCGTCGCCCGCACGTTGGCCGACATGGCGGGGGAGATACGGGTCGGTAAAAAACAGCTCGCCGAGGCGGCGTCCTACCGACTCGGCGAGCAAGGTGCGGGCGACTAGCCCGGGTTCAGGGGCCGTAGC
>CAIWVZ010000160.1 GCA_903916245.1 uncultured Planctomycetota bacterium
ATGAAGGAGATTCGCCCGGTCACGGTGTCGACCTATCAGATTCTGACGTGGCGAAAGTCGGCCGACGATCCCTTCACCCACTTCGATCTCTTCCACCGCAACAACTGGGGATTGGTGATCTACGACGAAGTCCATCTGCTTCCCGCGCCCGTGTTCCGCGTGACCGCCGAGTTGCAGGCGCGGCGTCGGCTCGGTCTGACGGCGACTTTGGTGCGCGAGGACGGCAAGGAGGCGGACGTCTTCAGCTTGGTGGGCCCGTGTCGCTTCGACCTTCCGTGGAAGGAACTCGAGCGGAAGGGCCACATCGCCGAAGCGCGTTGCGTGGAGGTGCGCGTGGCCCTCGCCGAAGAACTCGTCGACCGCTACGCGCTCGCGGACAAGAAGGAACAGTTCCGTATTTCCGCGGAAAACGAAGGCAAGATCGCGGTCGTGCGGGCCCTCCTGCGGCGGCACGCGAAGGACCGCGTGCTCGTGATCGGGCAGTTCCTTCGCCAGCTGCACGTCCTGAAGGCCATCCTCGGAGCCCCGCTCATCACGAGTAAAACGCCCCATCCCGAGCGCGACCGTCTTTACGCCGCGTTCCGCACGGGCGAGATTCCGGTGTTGCTCGTTTCCAAAGTCGCCAACTTCGCGATCGACCTCCCCGACGCCAACGTGGCGATCGAGGTCAGCGGTACGTTCGGATCACGTCAGGAAGAGGCGCAGCGGTTGGGCCGCATCCTTCGCAAGAAAAAGGACGGCGGCGGTGCGGTTTTCTACGCGGTCGTCACCGAAGCGAGCCGCGACCTCGAATTCGCCTCGCATCGGCAGCTCTTTTTGGCGGAACAGGGGTATCCTTATGAAGTTGTCGCCGGCGACGTTGTGCTCGCCGCGGCAAGGACGGAGCCCTCCACGCCGTGACCACCGCGTCGTCGCCCCTCGACCGCATGAGCCGCACCGAGTTGCGGGAACTGTGGCGTTTTTGGGCGGACCCGGCGGAAACGAGGCCCGACGACGATCTTCCTTTGCGCGAGTCGTTGCACCGACTGATGACCGATCCGGACGTCGTCGGGGTTCGTGTCCGCGAGATGCCGAAGCCGTGGCGCGACCTCCTCTCGCACGTGCTTTCGCAAGACGATCACGCGTTGGCGGCGAAGGCCCTGCGCGACCGCAATGCCCCCGACGCCTTCCGTGGTTTGGAGCCCGAGGCGGCGGCTTCCGAACTCCGCGTTCGCGGATTCCTCGTGGAAGAGCGGGACAAGAGTTGGGTCCGCTATCAGGAAACCGTGTGGCGCTTGCCCGAATTCCTCGTCGCGCCGCTCGCCGCGGTCCTCGACGGCGCTCCGCGAACGCTCGAAGGTTGGTTCACGCTCAAGGGATTCCTGAGGACGGTATCCCGCGACACGTCGACCGCGCGTTTGCGCGCGGCGGGGTGGGACGATCTCGTCCTTCTCGATCGCGCGAAACTCGCGCAGGAGTTGGTCAGACGGCCGCATATCGAATCCGCGATCGCGTCGCTTTCCGACGCCCGTCTTCGCGAGGCCGCGACGCGCGCTCTCGACGAACACGGTGGGCTGCTCGACGTGGGGCAACTCGAACGGATGGATCTCCGTCCCGACGATGCCGCGGCGTGGCAGGCCGAACTCGAAGCCCGTTTCTTGGGAACCATGTTCACGGGCGACCTCGCGGACATCGGGATCCAGTTCAAGCCGGGATCGTTGATCCTGTTCGGTGAAATCGCCCAAGGGTGGTGCGCGGACGCGTTGGAGATCGTGCCGGACGAGGAGCCGCAGGCCTCCGCCGATCCGCTGGCGGATTTGACGGGGATTCGCGCGTTCCTCAACAATCACAGCGTGCGGTGCACGCGCGAAGGCGCCATGTACCGCGCGACGGTGCGGAAGATGGAAACCGAGTTGCTGACTCCCGGTTTCCGTCCGTTGCCTCCCGACGACGTGATGGATTTCCTTCTCGGATTCCTCACGACGCGCGGCTTCACGAAAGTCGACGAAGATCAGCGTCTGCGTCCGCGACCCGCTTGGGAAGCGTTCGAATCGCAGGGCCCGGTCGAACGCGGGCATCTTCTTCTGCAGCAGGTGCAGGAAGATCTGCGCGGCTCGCGCAGCGAGTTCCATCAACTGCGCCTGCGCCGCATTCTGCTTTCGCGACTGCGCGAAACCGCCGTGGGTCGTTGGGTCGACATCCGTCGTCTCGCGCACATGGCGCGCAACCACTACTTCGCGACGATCGACCAAAAGACGTCGGCCGAACGGTTCCAACGCCGCTATCAGTACGCGCCGGTTCCGCCTCTCGTGACGCCGGGCGTGTTGTCGCGCGAACTCGTGACCTTCGCCACGGAACGCCTGTCGCTCGCGGGGTTGTCGGACACGTCGGCTCCCGAATTCGGGACGCTGTCGGTCAGGCTGTCGAAGTTGGGTGCGGGCGTGCTCGGTGCCGCCGGAGAAACTCCTTCCGTCCACGGGCCGGGGCTTCTCGTCATGGCGGATTTCGAAGTCGTCGTCTTCCCGGACGGACTCGAAATCGAAACGCTGCACCGCCTCGGCAAGTTCGCACGTCGCGAGAAGAGCGACGTGACGCTGCACTACCGCATTTCGGAACGTTCGGTCCAGGAAGCCGTCGCCGCCGGGCTCACCGCCGAAGACATGCTCGCGGCGTTGCGGAAGCACGCCCGTTACCCGATCCCCCAGAGCGTGTCGGCGTCCATCGAAGCGTGGGCGAAGGCCGTGACCGTGCTCGAGGTCCGACGGAGCATCGTGATCCGCGCCGCTTCGAAGGAGGCGCTCGACGCGGCCCTCAAAATCCGAGAATTCCGCGCCGTGGCGGGGGAGCGCTTGACCGAGACTTTGGTCGAGGTTTCGGAGGACCCGAACAGCGCTCGAATCGCCGAGGCGCTGCGGGCGCAGGGTTTCTTCCTGCGGTAATCCGCCCATCGGTGCGTCGGGGGCCCTCGGCGGGCGCGGCGCACCTTCTTCGGTAAATCGCCCCGGGCGGGGGGCCGTAGTGGGGAGGCTCAAGTCCCAAACCCGCGCCGGCCGAAAGGAATGGTGGCCGGTCCCTTTCGGGGGGCCCGCACCCCTATGCCGAACAGCCTCCTGCCGCACGCCGTCACGCTCGCCGTCGAAGGACGGACCCCGGAACTCGCCGCGCGTCTCGCCGCGTTCGCCGCCCAATCGGGCGTCGCCGCGATGATCGACGACGTCGTGACTCCGGCCTTCGAGCGTCTCGGGCGCCTGTTCGCCTGCGACGCGTTGACGGTGAAGGCGGCTTCGGTCGCTCATCGGGCGCTGGCCGATGCGGCGCGTCGGGCCATGCCGGACGTCGTCGTCGATCCGAAGGCGCCGCGCGCCGTGGTCGCGACGCTCGTCGGAAACGGGCATGGTCTCGGAGGCGAATTCCTCGCGGGCGTTCTCGCAGCCGCGGGTTGGCGCACGGAAACGGGAATCACCTTGGGCGTCGACGCGGCGGGCGGCGAGTCCGTCGGCGCGGCCGACGTCGTGGCGGTGTCGGTCGCGCTCGAATCCGAATGGCGAGCGCTTCCCGGCGTCCTCGCGGGGCTGCGTGCACGCTTGCCGCACGCGTTGTTGCTCGTCGGTGGGCCCGCGGTACGTGCACGCGCCGGGCGCTGCGCGCTTCCGTACGGCGCCGTGGCGTGCGTCGACGCGACTTCGGCGGTGGCGAGCCTCCCCGAAACGCGCGACGCGTCGGTTTCCCGACGCGTCCCGTTCGTTGCCGGCGTATCCGTCGGCGGTTAGCCGCCGGCGTTCAGGAAGTCGGCGAGGCCGTCTTCGATCTTCTCGACTTTCCACTGCGTCGAGTTGCCTTCGACGGTGAACGTCGCCCCGACGCTGCGGCCGAGCATTTCACGGCCGAGCGGCGAGAGGTAGGAGAGGATGCCCTTCTCGGGATCCGCTTCCCACGGGCCGAGGATGGTGTACGCGACGCGGCGATCGCTTTCCGACAGCGTGACGCGTGCACCGATCGTGACGCGATCGACGTCGGCCAACGGTTCCGAAAGCACGCGGGCCTTCGCGAGATCCGCGGCGATGTCTTCCGCCTTGCGCGACAACTGGCCCATCTTCTCGATGGCCGCCGTGTACGCGAAGTTCTCGCTCAAGTCGCCCTGCTCGGCGGCGCGGCCCTTGTCGGCGGCGGCTTCCGGCAACTCGACGTTCGAGATGTGGTCGTATTCGCGCTGACGGCGGTTGAGGCCGACTTCCGTGGTGTAGATCACGTTCGGATCGAGCGTGATGCGCGACGTGGTCGACGCCTGTTCCGTCGTGATCTTTCCGAGCGACGGACGCGCGCGGAGCATGCCCGCGAACGCCTTGTTCTGAATGTCCTCGGGGATCGAGCGATTCGAACGCAGCACCGTCGCGAGGTTCATGCCTTCCGCTTCGGTCGACGCGTAGATCGCGTCCTTCACGAAGCCGAACTCCTTCGCCGCCATGAGGGTTTCGATCACCTTCATGTTGCGCTTGGTTTCGGCGTCGTTCGTCGAAAGGTGGCGGCGGTAGAGGCTGTCGTGGAGGTAGATCACCTTCTCGAGCAACACCGTCTTCGGAAGGCGGTTCACGCCTTCGGGGAGACGATCGCCGATCTGCGCCTTCGCCAACGCGGTGAACGCCATCGGATATTCGCGGTACTTGGCGACGATGTGGTCGACCAACGCGTTCACGACTTCCGACTTGCCCGAACGCATGAGGTCCGAGAGGCATTCTTCGGCGGTGTCCGCTTCGCCGCGGAGAATGACTTCGCGGTAGAGGTCCTGCCAATCGCGCGCGCCGGATTCACGCAGGACGCGCAAGGCTTCGATGCGGTGCGCGACGACCGGGATCGCCGGGAGCGCGCCGAGCACGGCCTTGTGGTCCGACGCGACGTTCGCGAGCGTCAACGATTCGGGGATTTCGACGGCGGGGTAGGCGACCTTCGCGTCGCGCAGGAGGCACGCGAGCGAGATGCGCGCCCCGAGCGACATGTCGCGCGATTCGGCGACGAGGAGATCCGCCACCGACTTCACCGCGATCGCGCCGTCGGATTCGTGCGACTGCGCTTCCTTGATGAGGTCGCGGAAGTACTTGACGCGCTTCACGTCGCCGTCGAGCAGGCGCATGTCGCGGACGCAGTTTTCCGGGTAGTTACGCGTGCCCGCGATCATCTCGACCACCGGGTTCGTTCCCGGCGCGAGCGTGATGTCGGAGACGGACTTGAGCTTGACCTTCGCCTTGTTCCACCACTTCGACCATTCGGCCGAGGCGATCACGCCGTCGGTGAGGCGGTCCTTCACGTCCTTGAGTTGCGCCTTGCCGCGCTTGCTTCGCAGGGCCACGCGGATGAGTTCGACGGGATCGCTCTCCGCCATCGCCCGAAGCGCGTCCATCCGGTCGAGGCGCATCGCGCGCAACTCGTTGGGTTCGATGAAGTCGCAGATCTTCCGGGCCATTTCCATCGTGAGGCGATGGCCCTTCTTTTCGTGGAAGTCGATCACGACCGAAACGGTTTCGGGATCGATCGCTTCGACGCGGCCCGCGCCCCAACCCGTCAAGTGGTGCACGTAGCGGCCGACCGAGAACGCGAAGTACGTTTCGATCTTCGCGAGCGCCGACTTGATGTCGGTGGCCTCTTCGATCGCCGAGTGCCGCAGGTACACGGGGAGACGCGGATCGTCCTTGTAGAGGCAGTTGAATACG
>CAIWVZ010000161.1 GCA_903916245.1 uncultured Planctomycetota bacterium
CCCCCCTCGCACGGCGCGCTCGAGCATCGCACGTTTTTCCTTCATCAGCGTGCGGGGGCAGAGGTCGTAGCCCATCGTCCACGCGGGCGGAACGTGTGCGGCGGTCGGGAACATGTCCGCCACGAAAATCACCGCTCCGTCGCCCGCGCCGACGCGGACCGTCTGAAGTCCGGTCGTGTGCCCGTCGGAAGGTTCGACGAATAGACCCGGAAGGATTTCTTCCGCGCCGTCGACGAGATGGAGGTCGGCACCCGCGAGGGGCCCGACGGTGCGAACGAGATAGGACGCCTTCTCCCGCTCGTTCGGAGCGGAAGCGGTTTCCATGTTGGCGCGCTGCACGTGATGCCGCGCCTTGGGAAACGTCAACGTAGGACCGTCGGGACCGCGACGGGTCACGCCCCCCGCGTGGTCGAAGTGGAGATGCGTGATGACGACGTCCGTAATTTCCGCGGGGTCGACGCCCGCGGCACGGAGGGCCGAACAAACGCCCGGCTCGTCGGCGACAGCGACGTCGAAAATCGCCTGCTCCTTGGCATCCCACTGATTACCCGTTCCCGTATCGACGAGAACGCGCCGACCGAATCCTTCGACGAGCAGCACCCGAAGATCGAGTTCGATGCGATTCTTGTCGTCGGCCGCGTGCTTGCGCGACCAAAGCACCTTCGGAACGTTTCCGAACATCGCCCCGCCGTCGAGACGGAAGCGACCCGTCGACAGCGCGCGTACGTTCCATCCGTCGACGATCATCCGAGGCCCCCCGAAAAGCCGCGTTCGTCGAGAAGTTCGATTTCGCGACGAAGCACGGGCATCACGTGCGACGCGATGCCGTCGAACGGAATACCGTCCGCGGTGAAACCGACGGCGAACCGATGTCCGCCCCCGCCGTGGGACTTCGCAAGGGGCAGCAAATCGATGCGGCCCGCGGAGCGCACGGAGACTTTCGTCTTCTCGGAAGCGAGTTGCAGGAACAAAGCTCCGGCTTCCACACCGTCCATCCGCATGAAATGATTCACCACTTCGAAGGTGTCCCGCGGTTCGACCTGGTGCTTCTTGAGAAAATGGCGATCGATCACGACGTGAACGAGACGTCCGTCGTGGTCGGCCTTCAGGTTCGCGAGGAGTTCGCCGAACACCCGCATCTTGAGGAGCGACTTTCGGCATTCGAGTTCGCGCCAAATGTCGTTCGGGCGGGCTCCCGCCTCGACGAGACGCGCGGCGAGCGACAACGCGCGCGACGACGTCGCGTCGTACGCGAACCATCCCGAATCGGCGGCGAGCCCCGCGTAGAGCGGCGTCGCGATTTCCGGGGTGAGGGGCACCCCCATCGCATCGAGCACCCACGAAGCCACTTCCGCCGACGAAGAGACACCCATCACGACGAGCGGGAGATCCCACATGGGTTCGGCGTACGCGTGGTGATCGATGACGATCTTCTTGCCCGGCGCCTCGCGGACCGGCTGTTCCATCTTGCCGAGACGATGGGTGCCCCCGAGATCCGTGGCGACCACCGTGTCCGCGTCTTTGAGTTGCGCGGCGTGGACGTCCGGCTGCCAAACTTCGAACTCACCCGGACGCCAAAGGAACGACGTCTCCTTCGGGGCCGTCGAGCAACTGATCATGCGCGCGCGCTTCCCGAGCGCCCGCAGGGCGCGCACGAGGGCGATCGCCGTCCCGATGCCGTCCGCGTCGGGCGTGACGTGGCTCGTCAGAACGACGTCGCGCGACGCGAGAAGGCGGTCCGCGACGGACCGCACTTCCACCTCGGGAATGGCCGCGGGGGTCAACGCGCGATCAGCCTGCGAGTTCGGCGATCTTCTTGCGGATCTGGTCCGGCGCGTTGCCGACGACCTGATGGACTTTCTTGCCGTCCTTGAAGAACATGATCGTCGGGACGGACATGATGCCGAACTCGCCGGCGAGGTCGGATTCCTGATCGATGTCGATCTTCACGAGCGTCGCCTTGCCGGCGAACTCGCCCGCGATCTTCTCGAAGTGCGGGGCCAACGCTTGGCACGGACCGCACCAGGTGGCGCCGAAATCGATGACGACCGTTCCGTTACCCGCGATCGCGGCCTTCACTTCGGCCGCGGACATCTGCTTCGCTGCACCCATGGAAATTCACCTCGCCGGAGGGTCGCCATGACCCGCGCTCTTACCGGCCCGGAACGTTAACAACGTGCGGATCGCCCGGAAAGTTCAGCAGTCTCGGCCTCGAACCGGACGTTTCGGAACGGAATCTTCGCGGAAAGCGGCTTTCGCCTCGGAGGGCAGCGTATCCGGCAATCGACCGTCGCCGAGCTGGCCCCGCGCCACCGTGCGCACCGCTCCCCGAAAAGCCGCGACGATCAAGATCCCGCCGACGGTCGGCACGGCGACCGCGACGAGGATCCCGACATCCCCGGCGGCTCCCCAGCCCGCGATGCACGCGCCCCATGCGAGGACGAGCGTCGCGAACGCGCGCCGCGTGGGCGTCGCGGTCGGAGCGGCGCCCGCACGACGCAGCGACGCGTCGGGCTCCTCGCCGAGCGCCAACCACGCTTCGACGGACGCCTCCTCTCGGCGCAGCGTCGCGACCGCGGCACGTACACCGAGCGCGAAGGCGACCAAGATCGCGACGAGTGTTCCGAGGAGTCCCCAAATCACAGAAGCCCCTCCGTGCGCGCCGCCGACGTCGCGGCGGCGAGAAAACCTTCGGGAGGCCCGTCGCCCACGACGACGCCGTCGAGCCACACTTCGACGCGATCCGCGACGGCGGCGAGAAGTCGTTCATCCTGCCCGACGAGGACGACGGCGCGCCCCGCTTGCTTCAACGCACGCACCGCGTCGACGAGACGCCGACGCAGTCCGGCGTCCCGAACGAGACCTCCCGCATCGACCAACACCGCGGAGGCCGACCACCGGGCCGCGGCATCGAGCGCGGCGACCAAGCCTCCTTCGCCCGTTGCGACGGTCGTCGACACGCCGACTTCCGGGAATCGGGACCGGAGGCCGTCGGGATCGGTCGCGATCAAATGCGCGAGCGCGGGAAGAAAAAGAACGTGCCGACGAAAGGTCCGCCATTCGGACGCCGTGGCGACGATCTCGCCGGCGGCTCCCACCCATTCGATCGTGCCCGACGACGCCCGATCGAGGCCCGACAAAAGCCGCAGCGCGGCGCGCGCACCGCAGTCGGCCGGCCCGGTCAGCGCCAAACACGTGCCGGGGGGAACGACCGTGTCCCAAGGGGCGACGACGGTGACCGGTCGCTTCGGACCGTTCACGACGCGCGACACCCCTCGGACACGAAGACCCGCCATGACGTGATGTTAGCGCGCCCTCCTCGGGGAGCGTCGGGCGCGTTTGTTAAAACGGGCATGCGCAAGGGATGACACCCATGACTCCGGCCGATGCCCTGAAGATGGTGAGAGACGGCGGAAGGCTCAGCCGCGACATGGCGGAAGCGGTCTACGTGCACGCCGCGACGGAAGACCTCGAAGCGACCGCGAAGGCCGTTCGCGCCCGCCACGCGACCCCCGGCGTGGCCACGTATCTGGTCGATCGCAACGTGAACTACACGAACGTCTGCATCACCGATTGCACGTTCTGCGAGTTCTACCGACGCCCGGGCGACAAGGAAGCCTACGTCCTTCCGAAGGACGCGATGCGCACGAAGCTCTCCGAACTGCGCGCGGCCGGCGGAACGCGCGTGCTGCTTCAAGGCGGCCACAACCCGGATCTCCGGATCGCGTGGTACGAGGAACTTCTTCGCTTCCTCACCGACGAGTTTCCCGACATCCGCCCCGACGCGTTCTCTCCGCCCGAGATCGAACATCTCGCGCGCCTCGAAGGGCTCTCGACGCGCGACGTCCTCGTCCGCCTTCGGGATGCGGGCCTCAAGGGGCTTCCGGGCGGCGGCGGCGAAATGCTCGACGACGAAATCCGTCGCCGGGTTTCGCCCAAGAAGACGATGTCGGCCGAGTGGCTCCGCATCATGGGCGAGGCCCACGAACTCGGACTCTCGACGACGGTGACGATGGTCTTCGGATTCGGCGAGGAAGTCCGCCACCGCTGCAACGCCTTCGCGGCGATCCGCGACCGACAGGATCTATCGATCGCCCGATTCGGCCGAGGCTTCGTCGGATTCGCCTCGTGGCCCTTGCAGCACGAGAGTCGTTACGGCGAACTTTGGGGCCTGAAGAAGGGCGTCAAACTCGGGGCGGAACCCGACGAATATCTGCGCCATGCGGCCTTCGCGCGCGTGTGGTTGGACAACGTCCCCCACATGCAGGCGTCGTGGCCGACGATGGGCGTCGATGTGGCCGCGCGGGCGCTCCTCGCCTCGTGCGACGACATGGGCGGCACGATGATGGAAGAGAACGTCGTCTCGCAGGCGGGGAGCGTTCACGCATCCGCCAGCGAAACCGCGTTGCGCGACGCGATCATCGGGGCGGGATTCACACCCCGGAAGCGCGACACCGAATACGCGTTGATTTAGTCCGCGGCCGTTTCGGAAGCGACGCCGAGCAAACCGGACGTGTGGACGTCCCACGCGACGAGCCATTCGGCCAACGTGACCGTCCCGCCGCCGGGCAC
>CAIWVZ010000162.1 GCA_903916245.1 uncultured Planctomycetota bacterium
CCCACGCGTCGCCGTTCGGGAGATTCAGTCCCGGCGCCGGCGTCGCCGAGTTCACGTACGTGCCGCCGTTGATGAAGTCGTACGGCGTGGTGAGCAGCGGATTCACGAGGTCGTCGAGATAAACCGTGAGCGTCCCCGGCGAGTAGGTGACGCGCAGCGTGTGCACCGCCTGATCGTTCATGAGCGGCGTCGCGGGACTTGCGCGACCGATCGAAGACGATTCGTAGGCGTTGGCGGGCGCCGTGCCCATCGTGTGGATGGAGACCTCGTTGCTCGAGGTATCACCGTAGGGCGCCGTCGTCATGCCGTACATGTCGAGTTCGACGACAAGCGCGTTGTCGATCCCCGCGTAGCCGTTGTCGCTGCCCGTGCCGCTCGGAGGCGAAACCAATCCTCCCGATGCCGAGTTGTGAATGATGAGCGCCATTCCGTCGGCGCCCGTTCCGTTGCGCGTGACTTTGAATTGGAACGTGGTGTCGAAACCCGCGTACACGAGCACCGGGGTCGTCGTGTACGCGCGCCCGTTTTGCGACAGGAGATTCGGCGTGACGAGGAGATTTCCCGAGGTCGGGTCGATCTGCGCGCTTCCGAGCAATGAGATGCCCGATGCGCCCGCGAAAGTCGGATAGGTGAACGACTGCGCGCTCGCGAGAGAAGCGAGAGCGAGGAACGAAGCAAGCAGACTCTTGTTCATCATGGGGATACGACTCCTCGACCGGGAATCCTACTCCCCTCGACGACCGCGCGGCAACGGGATTCGTCGCCTTTCGTCCTTCAACGGGGTAAACTTGCAGATTTCATCGGACGCGAGGCCGGTGGGACGCCGACGTATCCCTCAACGTCCCGTGCCGCAGGGGTTTCCGTCGAGGACGTCCATCCCACGCACGCACGAAGTCGGATTCGCGTGGCGGGAAGACGCGTGATTCCCTAAACTGCGCGCCGCGCGGATCGTCCCCGCGTGCGACCCGATGG
Organism: uncultured Planctomycetota bacterium; assembly: GCA_903916245.1. Taxonomy (GTDB): domain Bacteria; phylum Planctomycetota; family CAIWVZ01; genus CAIWVZ01. The sequence continues at coordinate 973 of CAIWVZ010000162.1, forward strand.
CCGCTTCGTCGCGGCCGCTCCCGAGGAGTTCACCATGAAGTTTCGCATCGTCGCCGTTCTCGGCGTCTTGGCGTCGCTCGTCGCCGCTCAAGGCGTGCTGACGTATCCCGACGTCTTCTATTACAAGTTCAACGAGGGCTCCGGCCAACAGGTCGTGAATCACGCGATCCCGGGCGGCGCGCTCTACCAGCCGACGTTCGAAAACGCGAATCCGCTTCAGTGGGACAACACGACGCCCGCTCTCGGCGGATCCGCGTGGAAGCCTGCGGGGTTGAACCGTCTGCTTTCCAACGGACCCACCAAGATCAACCAGTCCTACACGATCGAGTGTTGGTTCAAGACGCCGGCGGCCTACGTGTCGGGGAATCTGCAGCGTCTGTTCGGAGATTATTCGGTGTCGACGTTCCGCGCCTACATCGGCTTCTACGGGCCGGGCGCCTACTACCTCGGCGGCAACGTGGGAACGCCCGCGTTGTGCGCGGGATGCACGACGGCCCAGGCGTCCGCGGGTGTTTCCGCGAACGTCTACGACGGGAACTGGCATCACCTCGCACTCGTCTTCGATCAGGCGGCCGGAACGCTCACGTCGTACGTCGACGGCAACGTCGATCTCTCGAAGACGGGCGTCATCGCGGGAACGGTCGCGGGCACGAACTTCCAACTCGGCGGCGTCGTCGGTGCGGGGACCCCGGTCACCGGCACCATCGACGAGTTCCGTTGGTGGGGAGAAGCGCGTTCACAGGCGCAGATTCAGGCGTCCATGTCGACGGAACTCATCCCGCAGGTGACGAACGCCGCGTTCTACGCGACGACACGCAACGGAAACGCCCCTTTGCTCACCACGTTCAAGAACACGTCGAGCACGCCCGTCGCGGGAGGACTGACTTACGCGTGGGATTTCGAGAACGACGGCATCGTCGATTCGACGCTCGCCGAACCCTGCCACGTCTATGCGAATCCCGGCATCTACACCGTGTCTTTGACGGTGACGGATACGGCTTCGGGAACCTCCACGGCGACTTCGGCGAACTACATCAACGTCGGTGCCGCGGGATTCACGCTCGCGACCTGCGGACAAGGATCCATCTTCATCGGCGCACCGCCGCCGCCTACGGGATGGGCGGAGGGCTTTACTCTCGTGTCTTTCGAGACGAGCGCTCCGAAGGGGACCGGTTTGTTCTTCGGCATCAACCCCGACTCCTTCACGATCTTCGGCATCACCGTTCCCGCCGGGCCCGGTAATCCGTTCCACTTCGTGAACGTCGGGATCCCGTCGCTGTACCCGGAGGCTCCGTTTACGGCACCGGCAGGAGCCGTGTCCGGCCTCGTCGGCCTGACCATGGACGCCGTCGTCGTCTATCGCGACGCGATCGGCGGCATCATCAACTGGACCAACGTCGCGCGCGTGACGTTCTGAGGAGGCCACCGAAATGAAACGCTTCATCTTGTCCGCCTTCCTCGTCGTCGCGGCGGCCGTTCAAGGCCAGACTTTCACGAAGTCTCTCCCCGCGAACTACGACACCGTCGACGGCAACTACGCCACGAGCTTCCCGTTCAGCACGTTGAATCAGACGCGTTGGCAGTGGTTCTACGACTGGACCCAGTTCTACCACCAGTGTCCGCAGACGCTTCTTCAGATCGACTTCCGTCGGTCGACGGGCGCGCTGTTCGGCGGCGGCACGTGGAACAACGTCACCATCACGATGTCGTCGCTTCCGGGCGATCATCTCGCGGCGTCGAACACGTTCGCGAACAACGTCGGTTCCGATGCGGTCGTCGTGTACAGCGGACCGTTGACGCTCGCTCCGTTCGCGGGAACCACGCTGCCCGCGGGAACCCCCGCACCGTGGCTTCTCAACATTCCGCTGCAGGTCCCGTTCGAGTTCGATCCGACGCGTCGCAAGGACCTTTGCGTCGACGTGACCGTCACCGGCATGCCGACGTCGAGCCCCGGTTTCATTCTCGACGGCCAGTTCCCGACACCCTTCGGTGGGCGCGTGGGCAATGCGTCGGCGAGCGGGGCGACCGCGCTCACGGGCGACACGGTCAATTTGGACGCGGTGCCGATCATGAACCTCACGTACCAACTCGGTGCGTCGACGAAATTCAACATGACGGCGCTGACTCAGGGACTCGGTGTGGGCGATCTCTTTCTCGGAGCATCGAACGTCC
>CAIWVZ010000163.1 GCA_903916245.1 uncultured Planctomycetota bacterium
CGGACGACTCGTCTTCGGGCGCGATGCGTTGCGCACATTCCGTGTCGAGCCGAGCCTGGCCGTCGCGGTGATCGACGCCGTCGCGGCTCTCGATCTCGGGTCGAAGGGTCGACGAATTCTCGGCCCCGTGAACTGCGACTTCATCCGCATCGGACGCGGGGGCGCGACCCCGGGAAGCCTGTTGGTCGGCACCGGCAAGGGTGACGCCGCCGTTCTCCGTGTCCACACAGCCGTCGTCGCCGCGATCGCTTCCGCGGTCGGATCGGAAGCCGCCGCGGCCCTGGCGCGTCGCGCCGGGCCGTTCCTCCCGAAATCCTGACCGTTACGGCCCGACGACGGACGGCGACGCGTTCGCGGCGGCACGAACGGCGACGGGCGACGGAATCGCCAAGGTGGCCGGTAGGAAGTGCAGTTGGATGCCGATCAGCGCGGGGTCCGAAGGAAGCGTCAGGAACGCCGCGGCCGCCCCGGCCGCGTCCGTCATTCCCGTGAACCCGCCGAACAGCGGCGACGCATCGAGGAACAACGACGTCACGGCGTCGGGATTGATCGACAAGTGACACGAACCGACATGGAAACCGGGTGACGTCCCGCTCGCGCCGGCGAGGATCGCGTAGAAGGAATTCGGAGACGTCGGCGACGACATCGAGAACGTCGACGTGGTGCCGACGGGAAGGATCGCGGGCGCGTTCAGCGAAACGATCGGATCGAGGGCGATCTCCTCGACCCCACCCACTCCGGTCGCCACCGTGACGTTGCGCGTCACGCTTTGATACCCGGCCTTCGAATAGGTGACGGACCACGTTCCGGGTGGAACGAACAGGTGATAGCGACCCGTCGTCGGCGACGATTCCCGAATCTCCCCCGCGCTGTACGCGATCCCTGCGACCGAGATGTCGGCCGACAGCGGTTGCCCGGTACAGGCGTCGCGCACGTGGCCCGAAACCGGGATCGGTCGGGACAGAATCCACTGCACCCCGCCCCACGTCGACTGACTCTCGGTCACGACTTCCGTGTACGCGGGCTGGAACGCGGTTCCGAGTTCCACGAGGAACGCGTGGGTTCCGTGTCGCCAAATTTCCCACTGGAAATGTTCGCCCTCGGCGGACGACTTTCGGATGTCCGCGGCCGTCCAACCGCACGCGAGCGCGAGCGACACCGCTTCGGACTGGTACCACGTTTCGAGCATCGCGGGGAATGCCGTGCATCGATACGTGTAGAGCACGTCTCGGCCGTAGGAATGGAAATCGATCAACTTCGCGAAACGGCGATGGTTCGCGAAGGCCTGCATCACCTGCGTCTCGCGCTCTCCCATCGCGGCCGAGCCTCGATAGGTCTCGCTCGACGGCGTGGTCGACCCGCCGCAGGTGCTCGACCACCCCAACGCGTAGTTGCGATTCAGGTCGACGCCGTAGGTGGTTCCGGAGATGAGTCGGCGATTCTTCCGCCAAAGTGCGTTGCTCGTCCAGCAGTACTCGTGTCCGTCCGGGTTGAAGCTCCACGCGACCCAAATCTCGTGGTTGTCGACCCAGTTCCGAACGTTCGTGTCGGTCGCGTACAAACTCGCGAGGCGCGCGGCGTGATCCATCGCCACTTCCGCGGTGTTCAGTTCGCGTGCGTGATGAAGCGCCACGAGAAGTACCGCGGGTTCGTCTTCGTCGATCGTCGGGTTGTCGGAGATCTTGAGTGCCTTGATGGACCGCCCCTCGACCGTCGGCGGAAGCCCGTAGTCCGTGTTCAGGTTGCGAAGGACGCAGAGATTCGGATAGGTGGCCGCGAGTGCCGCCGCCGCGGCGTCGAGGACCGCCGGGGTGCGATAGCCCGCCGGAATATCCGTCGGCGGCCCGAGCGTCGGCGCCCGCGACGCGAACGGAATCGCCGACCATTGCGGAATCGCCGCGAGACCGAGCGCCGCGAGTGCCGGAGGGACCCCCGCATCGCCGACGACGTCGACGTGTTGATGCACGCGATCGGCGCCGGCGACGTCCCACCCCGCCTGTTCGAGGACGTCGCGAAGCCCCGCGGGGTACGGCGTGGGCACCCTCCAAAGCGTGGACTGTCCCGCCACGACACCGGCGAGCAACGCTGAAACGACGAGTGCGAATGGGGCCTTCGACGGCATCGAGAAAGCGTACAGGAAAATCCGCGTCCCGCGAAACTCCGGGTTCGCGAGCGCCACGTGTGCTACAAACCGCCCCGCAGGGGCTTCTTAGGTACACGCGGAGGCCGGGGAAAGGTGCACGTGGCGAAGCGGACGTTGGCGGTGATGACGGGTGGGGGCGACGCCCCCGGATTGAACGCGGTGATCCGCGCTGTGGTCAAGCGGGGCGTCACCGTGAACGGGTGGCGCATCCTCGGCATTCGCCATTCCTTCGACGGTCTGTTCGAGGGGCCCGAAGGTGTCATCGACCTCAACCGCGATCACGTGCGCGGCATTCTTCGACTCGGCGGGACCATTCTCGGAACGACCAACTCGGGTGACCCGTTCAACTACACGCTGCCCGACGGTGGTCGCGGCGACTTGGCCGCCGAGACGGTCAAGCGGCTGAAGGAACTCGGAGTCGAAGGATTGATCGCGATCGGCGGCGACGGCACCCACGACATCTGCGCCCGTCTCGCGCGCGACTACGGACTCAAGGTGATCGGCGTCCCGAAAACCATCGACAACGACATCTTGGCCACCGACATGACGTTCGGATTCGACACCGCGGTCGCCTACGCGACCGACGCGGTCGACCGACTCCACACCACCGCCGAGTCCCACGACCGCGTGATGGTGGTCGAAGTCATGGGACGCAACGCGGGCTGGATCGCGTTGGCGTCCGGGGTCGCGGGCGGTGCCGACGTGGTCCTGATTCCGGAGATCCCGTTCTCGATGGACGCCGTCATCGCGAAGGTCCTGCGTCGCCGCAAGGCCCGACGCGGATTTTCAATCATCGTCGTCGCGGAAGGCGCCAAGGAAGCCGGCGGCGGATTGCACACTCAAATCATGAAGGCGTCGGGAGCGGTGAAACTCGGCGGCATCGGACGCCATGTCGCCGAGTCGGTGGCGGAG
>CAIWVZ010000164.1 GCA_903916245.1 uncultured Planctomycetota bacterium
GCACGCCGCTCTGCACCGATCTCGGCCCGACGACGTTCGGCGTCGGTGTTCTGACTCCGGCTCCGGCGGGTTACGGCATGATCTATTCGCTCGGCACGGCCAACACGCTGATGCCGTCCGGTATGACTCGTATCGACTTCCTCCCGAACCTCACGGCCACCTACGACTGGATCGGTTCCTGACGAAGCACGGCCTTCGCCGTCAACGCCCCGCATCGACGAACGATGCGGGGCGTTTTCATGTCCGTCGTCGGAACGCGTAGCATCCGACGTCTCCGGATATCGGACCATGCTTCACTACTTCCCGTTCCACGCGTCGATCGCCGCCCCCACGCCCGCGAAGCCCACTTACCATCCGCGCCGAAAAGGCAACGGCTGGCCGGACGAATGTCCACCGCTGCGGGCGGCGAACGCCTTCGGATGGGATATCCTCGCTCCTTTCACGATGACGTTCCGTCGCGCGCGCGAGGGATGGAAACACGTCGATCCCGTCGATCTCGAATCCGACTTCGTATGGGAACCGAAAGGCGCCGAAGGCACCGGGCAGCCGATGGTGCAGACGAACGCGTGGTTCTGGGACAAGGGACAGGAACTCCCCCACAAGATTTCCGACGACGTTTGGCCGGAACTTCGTGACCAGGTCAAAGTCTCCACCTACCTGTGGATGAAGACGGACAAGAACGAACTCCTCATGCTCGGCGACGTTCCGAATCGCGTCGTCCCGTGGCGGGCGTTCACCGCCGTCCTCGACACGGACTGGTATCCGGCTTCGTACCCGTGGCACGGCGTGCTGATCCTCGACCGTCGCGAAAAAGAAATCCGCATCGACAAAGGAACGCCGCTGTTTCGACTCACGGTGCACCGTCGCGCGGACTATCACGCGAAACCGATGACGGATTCCGGGTTCGACGCGTTCTTCTCGCGCGGACAGAAGTGGCTCAAGGCACACGCACGCGGCGTGGTCGGTGATACGGCGGACATCCGGGGTGCCTACGTGAAGCAGCAGAAAGTCGCGCGCTTCCTTCAAGGCTCCTGAAAAGAAAAACGGGGAACTCCTTCGGAGTTCCCCGTCGTCGGGAGAGCCGCACGGGCTCTCAGAGTTTGACGCTTCAACCGGGCGCGTCGGTGTACTTCACCGCGGGTTCCTTGCCCGCGAGCACCGCTTCGAGTGCATCGACGGCGAACTTGGTCTTCACCTTCGCCGCGCGCTTGTTGTCGTCGAGGCCGCCGCGGTAGGCGACGACGCCGTCCTTCTTCACGATGAAGAGGTCGCTCGTGTGATCGGAACCGAGAGCGCGGGTCAACACGCCCTTCGCGTCGAGAACCATCGGCCCCGCCAGCTTCTGCGAACGGTGGTAGGTCTGCTTGAGTTCATCCGTCTCCGTACGGTTCGGGTACAGGTACACGAAATCGACACCCTTCTTGCGATAGGTCGTTTCGAGATCCCGGAGACGGTCCTCGTAGGACTTCGTCGCCGGGCACTTCACGCCCTGCACGACGATGACCGTCACGTTCTGGACCTTCAGCGAATCCCACTCCGACGACTTCGGCGTCTCGGTGGCGACGTCCCACGTCGTCGCGAGGAACGAGGGCAACTTGTCCCCGGCCTTCACCTTGCCGGGCTTCGGGGCCTCCCGCACCGCGCGTGATTCCGCGGCGGGCGTCGGCTTCGCCTCTTGGGTGACGGGGGCCTGAGCGACCAACGCCGCCGCGAGGGCGGCGACGCAGCCGAACAACGGTTTCATCTTCATCGGAAGTCTCCGGAACCGGGGCCGCGACCGTGCCCCGCACTTCAACGATACGCACGAAAGTCCGCGTCCTTCCACCCTTTCCGGCGATCTCCGCTCCGATTCGGGTCCGCCCCCTGCGGAAAAGTCGCCCTCGGGCGATTTTCGCCCTAGAATAGACGCATTCCGGAAAAGGTATTCCGGTATGCACCTTTGCCACGCCCTCACCCGACCCCACCGGCGGAACGCGTCGAACGCACGGCTGAAGTCGGTCTTGCGGCGACGGCGGTCGCGTCCCATCTTCCGCTCCTGACGCTTCCGTGGCGTCAAGACGACCTCGTCGTCGTTCCGGACGCCGTCCGGCAGGTGGGCTGGGTCCTCGAAACCATCGTCCGCTTCGCAACCGGCAACGACGCCGGAGCCCCCCTCGGGGCGTCACGCCTCGACTGGCTCTTCCAACCCCTCCCGGGACTTCTTTGGAGCATCGCGGGGGGCGTTCAGGGAGCGGCGTGGGGGCCCGTGGCCTTCCGCGCCATGGCACTGCTGCTCCACGTCGCGGTCGTCGTGCTTCTGTTTCGACTCCTGCGACGCCGACTTCCTCTCGCAGCCGCCGCAACGGGCACCGCGATCGTCGCGTTCAACGCCGCCGGGTTTCAAGCCGTTTCATGGATCGCGGCGACGCCCGACGTCCTCCTCGCCCTTCTCGCCCTCGTCGCCCTGCATGCGGCAGCAGGAACCGATCGCCGTTCGATCATCGTATCGGCCGTCGCGACCGCCGCCTGCCTGTGGACGAAGTCGACCGGATTCATGCTCGTCCCGATCATCGTCGCCGTTTGGTGGCGTCCCGACGTCGGCTCCATCGCGCGACGTGCGCGCATCGTGCTCGTGCATGCACTGACGATCGGTCTCGCCCTACTGATCCGAACGGCCTACCTCGGGTACGTCGGCCCGCGCTACGCCGAAGGTGCCCACCTCGCGGATGCGTTCGTACCGCTCGCTTCGGAGATCGCGATCCCGTTCCTTCGGCAGTGGGCGGCCCCATGGAACGGGACTCCCGACGCGGAAGGCTTGTGGCCGATCGCCGCCCGCATCGGCGACGCGACCATCGTGCAACGGTGGGCGGCCCTCCCGATGCTCGTTCTGACGGTGGCGGGCCTCGTGATCCCGAGTCCCGTTCGAAGCCTCGCGCGACGCAACCTTATTCCCGCCACCCTTCTCGCGATTCCGACGTTGTGGATCTTTCACCACGCCGACGCGGGGACCTCCGTCAGTCGCGCCTTCTACCCGCTGCAAATCCCGGCCGCCGTCGCCGTCGCCTGTGGTGTCGCCGCTCTCGGTACATCCTCGCGCAAGACCCTCGCACCTCTCCTCGCGGCGGCCGTACTGATCCCATGGATCGATGCGGCCGTTTCGAACATCCGCATCGAATGCGAAGCGGGGCGTCGCACGGTACTCCGCGCCGAGGGCATCGAGCGCACGTTGGCGGCTTCGCCCGACACGGCCGTCGCCTTCATCGACCCCGGTGCAAGTTTCGCGGGAATCGGCCTGCGCATGATGCCGGAGCGGTTCCGTCCGCCCTTTCGACGTGATCCGGCGGACGTCGCGTCGTTCGACGACGTCGACGCGCTGACGGCGTCGACCTGGTGGACGCGCACCGACGGCCCGCTGAAACTCGCGCGATGGGAGAACGACGACGTCGTCATGGATCCGAAACCGATCGGCGCACGTGCCGACGGACTCCCGGTCTTCGACACGGTGGAGCGCAACGAAGGCGTCACGCGTTTTCTCCCGGATCGGATCGTGGCCCCGCGAAGTGCGGAAGGAATCGTGTTGGATGGCATCGCACGTGCCGCCGATACCGCC
>CAIWVZ010000165.1 GCA_903916245.1 uncultured Planctomycetota bacterium
CGCCTGCGAGCACTCGAGCGAGCACGCCGTCCGACAGCCGAACGAATCCTTCGGCGACGGCGGTTCGCAACGTCTCGGGCTTCGCCGCGACGTCGACCATCCGGGCTTCCCCGCCCTCTCCGACGTGTGTGAACGGAACGTCTTGCATCAGCCGCCGATCGTCGACATGTGGAACGTGCGAACGTCGTAGTGTTTCTCGGGCTTCATCGACAAGGTCCGCAGGAACGCCTTGCGAATCCCGTCGCGCCCTTGCGCCCGCAACGCGTCGCGCAGCGGCACCATCTCTTCGTCGAGCAGGCACCCGCGGAGTTCGCCCCGCGCATTCAACCGAATGCGGTTGCAGTTCTCGCAGAATTTCGCGGTCACGGGCGAAATGACGCCCGCCGTCCCGACCCCTTCCGGATGTCGCCAGTACCGAGCGGGGCCGTGTCCGTCGGGGCCGCGATCCGCGACGAACCCCGCCGCTTGGATCGCCTCGACGACCTCGCCGACGGGAACGACGAGCGAGGGATCGTTCCACTCGCCGTTCGGCATGAACTCGATGAACCGCACGTGCAACCGCCGTCGCCGCGCCACGTCGAGGAAAGTGGGAATCTCCCGATCGTTCCAACCTCGCATCAAGACCGCGTTCAACTTGATGACCGGGAATCCCGCCGCCTCCGCCGCCGAAAGTCCTTCCAGCACGTCGGCGAGCGAATCTCGGCGGGTGAGGCGCGCGAAAACCTCGCGATCGAACGAATCGAGGGAGAGATTCACCTTGTCGATGCCCGCCGCGCGCAACGCCGCGGCGTGGGGCGCGAGAAGGAGTCCGTTGGTGGTGATCGCCAACGAACGGATTCCCGGGACGCGCGCCCGCAGGCGACCGATCCACGCGGGCAGGTCCTTGCGAACGAGCGGCTCGCCCCCCGTGATGCGAAATTTGGTGATCCCGAGTTCCACGGCGACCGCGACGACCTCGTCGAGTTCCTCGTAGCTCAGGATCTCGGACTTCGCGAACAGATCCGTCCCCTCCTCCGGCATGCAGTACTGGCATCGCAGATTGCAGCGGTCGGTGACCGAAATTCTGAGGTAGGTGATCGCGCGTCCGTAACGGTCGACGAGCATGGTGGCGGGGGCCTCGCGTACGCCTTCATCCTAACGCGACCGCCCGACATCCCGGGACGACGTCGACGGATCAACGGGCTCCGCGGTTGCGCGGGCACGCCCCCACCCCTACGATCCGCCCCCGTCGGAGGCTCCCGCCCCGACACAACCCGAAAGGCGCATCGATGTCCAAACAACAGCAGGAATGGGGAAGTCGCCTCGGCGTCATCCTCGCCGTCGCCGGCTCCGCCGTCGGCCTCGGCAACTTCCTCCGCTTCCCCGGCCAAGTCGCCCAAAACGGCGGCGGGGCGTTCATGATCCCGTACTTCTGCGCGTTGCTGTTCCTCGGCATCCCGATCGGATGGGCGGAATGGGCGATGGCGCGCCACGGTGGTCAGAAGGGCTTCCACTCGGCGCCGGGCGTCATGGGCGTCATGGGCAAGGGCGCGTGGGCCCGCTACTTGGGCGTCATCGGCGTTCTGATTCCGCTCGCCGTCTACTTCTATTACGTGCTGATCGAATCGTGGTGCCTCGGCTATTGCTGGGAATACATCTTGGCCCTCTTCGGCGATCCCGCGGTCGGGATGAAGAAGGGCATGGTGATGGCCGAACAGGTCGCCGCCTCGAAGGAACATTTCACGCAGTTCACCGGCGCGGGTGCCGACGGCAGTCTGTTCGACTTGAGCGGAGCCGCGGGAGGCGTCCACGAGACGAGCCTCGTCTTTTGGCTCATCACGATCGCCGTCAACTTTTGGTTCCTGTGGCGCGGCCTTTCGAAAGGTATCGAAGAATTTTGCAAGTGGGCCATGCCCGCCATGGCGGTTGCGGGCATCGCCGTGCTCGTCCGCGTCCTGACGCTCGGCACGCCCGACCCGTCGAAGCCCGATCAATCGGTCGAGGCCGGATTGGCCTTCATGTGGAATCCGAAGTACGAAGCGCTGTCGGATCCGAAGACGTGGATGGCGGCGGCCGGACAGATCTTCTTCTCCCTGTCCGTCGGCTTCGGCGTCATCATCAACTACGCGACCTATCTGAAGAAGAAAGACGACATCGTCCTTTCGGGACTGACGTCGTCGGCGACCAACGAGTTCTTCGAAGTCGGCCTCGGCGGACTCATCACCGTCACGGCGGCCTTCGTCTTCCTCGGTGCGGTCGGCACGATCGAAGCCGTCGGCACGGGCACCTTCGGCCTCGGCTTCAAGACGCTTCCCGTCGTCTTCGCGCAGATGGGCACCTTGGGCAACGTCATCGGTGCGGTGTGGTTCTTCATGCTCTTCCTCGCGGCGATCACGTCGTCGTTGTCGATGTTGCAGCCGACGTTGGCGTTCTTCGAAGAGTCGATGGGATGGTCGCGCGGGAAAGGGCTCGGGGTACTCATCCCCCTCGCCCTCGCCGGCAACATCTTCGTCATGTACTACTCGAAGGACCTGATGGCGCTCGACACCATCGACTTCTGGATCGGCACGGTCCTCATCTTCGTGATGGCGGCGTTGCAGATCATCTGCTTCTCGTGGGTGTTCGGCGTGGACAAGGGCATCGCGAGCGCCGAACAAGGCGCCCAGATGAAGATCCCGGCGATCTTCCGCTTCATCATGAAGTACGTCGCGCCGGTCTACCTCATCGTCGTCTTCGTGATGTTCTGTAAGCAGAACCTGCCGGACTACATCAAGGCGATGGAATCGAACCCCGTCGCGGTGCGTAGTCTCATGTTCATCGGGATCGTCATCGTGATCCTCGTCGGCATGACGGCGGTCGGTGCGAAGCGGTGGCGTGCGATGGGCCTCGACCTCGACGGAGAAAAGGACTGATCATGTTGCAAACCCTCATTCACGCGTTCGCGATCATGCTGCCGCAGGCGGCGGGATCGTCGCCGACCCCGGCTAGCCCCCACACGCTGACGGCAGCGGGTTGGACCTTCATGCTCGTGTCCGTCGGCGGCGTCGTAGTTTGGACCGCGTGGTGCTTCTACAAGGTGCTCACGGCACCCGAAGCGAACGAAGCGCCGCCCCCGTCGGGCTACGGCCCCTGAACCCGGGCTAGTCGCCCGCACCTTGCTCGCCGAGTCGGTAGGACGCCGCCTCGGCGAGCTGTTTTTTACCGACCCGTATCTCCCCCGCCATGTCGGCCAACGTTCGGGCGACGCGTAGAAGGCGTCGTGCCGCCCGTGCCGACAACGCCAACTGTTCGATTTGGCCGCGGTGCCAACGCACATCCTCGGGCGAAAGACCGCACACTTCGACGATCCGCGCGTCGGCCAAACGCGCGTTCACGTCACCTTGACGTTCGGTCTGGCGTCGGCGCGCTTCCCGCACGCGGGCGGATACGTCCGC
>CAIWVZ010000166.1 GCA_903916245.1 uncultured Planctomycetota bacterium
CAAGGTTTGGCGAAGTACCGCGACATGAACCAGCTCGCGTTCAACGTCGTCGCGCCCGGCGGATTGTTGCTCACCTTCTCATGTTCCGGAGCCGTGACGCGCGACGCCTTCGAAGGCGTGGTCGCGGCGGCGGCCGAAGCGTCGGGACGCGAAGCCCGTGTCCTGAAAACGCTTGAAGCGGCGCCCGACCATCCGGTTTCGCTCGACTTCCCCGAAGGCCGCTACCTGAAGGGCCTTCTCGTCCACGTGACGTGATCGGACGACGTCGATGATCGCGCACGTCGTGTTGGCCGCCGGCGCGGGAACGCGCGTGGGCAAACCCAAGGCGCTCATCGACTTGCGCGGACGTTCGATTCTCGAACGCATCCTCACGGCGGGAAGATCCGCGGGCGTCGACCACCTCGTCGCGGTCTTCGGCGCGAAAAAAGACGAAATCCGCGCTCACGCCCTAGGCGCGAGCACGGAATTTGTCCCCGGAAAATCCGACACGATGTTGCATCTTTGCGACAACGACGATTGGCCTACCGGCCAGACCTCGTCGCTGCTCGTCGGACTGCGTGCGATGCCGCGAAACGTGGAGGCGTTCATGATCCACCCGATCGACCACTGCCTCGTTCGCGACGACCACCTCGTCGCTCTCATGAACGCATGGAAAGCGGATCCTTCCCCGGACCGCATCTTTCGCCCGTTCCACGACGGCGAGTGGGGGCACCCGGTGCTCTTCGCCGCCCGCTACCTGAAGGACTTTCTTTCCCTCGACGCGAACACACCCGCCCATCGTGTTTATCGGGCGAACCTTCCGCACGTCCGACCGGTGGAGATGCCGGACGACGATTGCTCGTTCGACCTCGATACGCCCGACGACCTGATCGCGGCGCGTGCCCGCGCCCGGCCGTAAATCACCAGAACGTGATCGGGTGCCAAGACGAGAACTTCGGCGTCGCGCCGTTCGGTCCCCACGTCACGGCCTGCAATCCGAAACGCACCCCCGAAAGCGTGAACGGGTTCGGGACCGCGTAAGGGAACGCGGCGTTCAGTCCGACTCCGGAAACCGCCGTCCCCGCGTACATATACGGACCGTCGATCTGCAACGTCCCGAGCGGTGGGAACGCCGTCGGCGTCGACGACGGGAACCCGAGCCACAAGTCGACGGTCGTCGAAGGCCGCGCCTGCACCAAGATCTCCCCCGCACCGCCGGGCACGAACGCCGCCGCCGTTTCGGGAATGGTCAACACGGGGTTCGGAATCAACGGATCCCAGTCGACGTCGTCCGCGAGTCCGTCGGCGTCGGCGTCCGCCGAATAGCGGAACGTGTTCATCATCCCCATCATCTGATGTTCCGAATCGTGGCAGTGGAACATCCATTCGCCGGGGTTGTCCGCGATGAACTGCACCGAAGCGGTGTTTCCGACTTGGCCGGTCGGCCGAATCAGAAGCGTGTCCTTCTTCGGCGGCGACGACGTGCCTCCCGCCGTACCCATCAACCGGTAGACGTGTCCGTGAAGGTGCATCGGGTGGTACATCATCCCCGCCATCATTCCGGACGTCGAAAAGTTGAGTTGCACCGAATCATTCAAAGTGAGGTTGTAAGGAGTGACGTTCGGCCAAGCCTGACCGTTGATGGTGAGGGTCATCGCTCCCCCGCCCATGCCGCCACCCATCGTCGAACCGATGACCATCGGATAGGTCCGCGTCGGCGTCGACGTGATCGGCGGTGTTCCCGAAACTCCCGAAAGCTGGGCGTAGGAAAGGAGCGACCCGGTTGAAAGATTCGCCGGAACGAAGGTGGGTGACGGAACCGCGGCGGTCGATCCCGCGTACGCGACGACACCCCGCACCAACGTCGTCGTGCGCGTGGCGATATCCGACGCCGCGAGGCTCCAAACACCGGGGTTGTTCATAACGACGATCGCATCCCAACGTTCACCCGCACCGATCGGCAACGCGGACGTGGTGATCGCGTTGACGCGATGACCGTCGGCGTGGGTCACCTGCATCGGGTGTCCGTCGAGCGCCACCACGTAATGCGACCTTGCAGCCGCATTCAGAAACCGAAAACGCACCCGCTGGCCTTGAGTCACCGAGATCGGCGTCTGCCCCAGACTGGTTTTTCCGTTGAGGACATGACCGACGTACCCGGTGGCGGTGCCGTTCATCATGCCGCCGATGAACCCGCCCGCGTGGGTCGTGTCGTCGTGGAGGATGATCGGGACGTCGACGTCGTACGGGGGGTCGACCGATGGGTTGGTCGGTGCGACCCGCACCATCCCGTAGAGGCCCGAGGTCATCTGATCTTCGACGTGGGGGTGGTACCAGAAGGTGCCCGAATCGGGGACGGTGAATTCGTAGACGAACTCTTGGCCCGGTGCGACGGCCGGGCGCGTCACCCCGGGAACGCCGTCCATCCCGCCCTGCATGTTGATGCCGTGAAAATGCAGCGAACTCGGTGCGGAAAGTTGATTCACGAAACGCACGCGGAGGACTTGGCCCTGCGTGGCGGAGAGCGTCGGCCCCGGGAGTTGTCCGTTGAAGACCAGCGCCTGCTGCGTCAGCCCGGGCCCGAGCGTCACCGACCCCGGCGCCGCGACGAGCGTGTAGTCGGCGACCTGCGCGAAGACGGCCAAACACCACGCGAAGGCGACGGCGGCGGTGCGAGCGAATCGTTGCTTCATGAACGGGCGGAACCCTCCCCCTCAGTATGCAAGGGGAAGTCCGCCGACGCCAACACGTTGCGTCCCGCGATGAGAGCGCGACGCAACGTCAGAACGATCGCATCAGGCGATCGCGGCGGCCGCCCGCTTCCCGACCACGTCGAGGAAGCAGCGTTTCGTGAACACGGAAACCATCTTTCGACGGTAGTTCGGCGTCATCGCCGTGTTGTTGTGGATGACGAGGCCCGCGGCGACGGCTTCGCCGATCTCCCCCGCGACGGCTTCATCGATGCGCTTTCCGATGAACGCCGAGATCTTCTCGTCGCGTGAAAGCGGCGTCGTATGCACGGCACCGAGATTCACGTGCGCGTCGAGAAGAACGTCACCGTCGACCTTCGCGGCGACGGCGACGCCGAGCACCGGGAAGTCGAACGATTCGCGCGTGCGCAGTTTTCGGTACGCCGCCTTCCACGTCCGGGCTTCGGCGGGAATACGCACCTCGACGAGCATTTCTCCCTCGTCGAGAACATGGCGCTTGATGCCGTCGTGTTCATAGAACGCGGCGAGCGGCACCACGCGGCGGCCCTTCGGCCCCGCGAGCGTCACCGACGCCCCGAGCGTGATCAGAACCGGCGCGAGATCGCCGGAATAGACGGCGACGCATTCCTTCGCGCCCCACACCACGCGGCAGGCGTCGCCCTCGCTCTTCAGACACCCGTTGATCGAGTCGCGCCAAAACTTGCTTTGGTTGAACCAGAAGCACCGCGTGTCGACGAGCAGGTTGCCGCCCACCGTCCCGGACTGGCGGAGCAGGTGGGACGAAATCACTTTGATCGTTGCCGGAATGACCGGCAGGTCGCGCGTCATACCCGCGTCGTTCAACACGTCGTCGAGCACCGCGGCCGCACCGATGCGGGTGGTGTCGAACGTCCTCAGCTCGGCGATGCCGCCGAGGGAAATCACGTGGGGCTTCGCGTTCAGTTCGTACTTGTAGTTGCAGAGCAGGTCGGTGCCG
>CAIWVZ010000167.1 GCA_903916245.1 uncultured Planctomycetota bacterium
CGGGAAGTCGAACGCGACGGCGGCGTGGTGACGGTGGAAGTCGCGTCCCCCGGAACGCAAGGCGTGCGCGTGCGTGCGGGCGCCCAATTCCGCGACGCGAGCGGAAAACCGGTGGAAGCGGACGTCATCGCCGAGACCGGTCCGAACGGTGAACTTTCGATCACTTCGACCCCCGTCGATGCGCGTGGAGAGCGCGAAGCCGCCGAGGCCGGCCCGGACACGCCCGCGACCGCAGGTTGGACGGCGTGCGCCGGGTGGAGCCGCCGAGCGGGCCTTCGACTCCCGACCGAAGCGGAATGGGAGTTCGCTTGTCGCGCAGGAACCGCGGCACCCCGCTACGGCGCGCTCGACGACGTCGCTTGGCACAAAGGCAACTCGAACGGCCCACGGAATCCGGTGGGAAAGAAAGCGGCGAATCCTTTGGGGTTCCACGACATGCTCGGGAACGCCTGGGAATGGGTCGAAGATTGGTACGCGGATTACACGCGTGCGCCGAAAACCGACCCTCGTGGCCCCGCCAAGGGAACTTCACGCATCGCGCGCGGCGGTTGGTTCAACTTCGAACATGCGAAATGGTGCCGCGCTTCGGTGCGTTACGAGTTGAACGCACCGGATTTCGCCACGTCGATCGGATTCCGCGTCGCTCGCGATCCGTGATCGTCGCCACGACGGCGCGACATGTTCGTTCGAATCCGGCCCGATCCTCCGTGATCGACGCCTCGATCCGGAATCGCGAACGCGCATCCGATCCGAAGGACTAGGATCGGCCCATGCGAATCATCGCCGTCGTGGTGGGCTTGGCTTCCGTTCTCGTCGGACGCGCGCAAGACGCGACGTCGTTCACCACGCGCGCGAACGCTCCGGCGGCGCGTACGTGCCGCGTCTTCGTCCTCGCGGGACAGTCCAACATGGAAGGTCCCGCGGTCGTCGATCTCGATGGGAAGAACTACAACGACGGACGCGGCACGTTGGCGTGGATGGCGAAACGCCCGGAAACGTCGGCGGCCGTCGCTCATCTGAAAAACGCCGACGGGTCGTGGCGCACGCGCGACGACGTCTTCGTGCGCTACCAACCCGAACGCGGGAAGTTGAAGGCGGGTCCCCTCGATTTCGGATACACGCCGCACGACGGACGTCACCACTTCGGCCCCGAACTCGAGTTCGGATGGGTCATCGGCGACGCGATCGACGACCCGGTGCTCCTCGTGAAAACCGCATGGGGCGGAAAAAGCCTCTACAAGGACTTTCGTCCACCGTCGTCCGGCGGCGACGTCGGCCCCTACTACCGCCGGATGATCGACGACGTGCGTGCCGCGATCACGCGGATGTCCGAGGACTTCCCCGCCCTGCGCGGCGCGAAGCCGGAACTCGCGGGATTCGTCTGGTACCACGGCTGGAACGACGGCTGCGATCCCGAGCACGCCGTCCCCGAATACGAAAGCAATCTCGTCAATCTCGTCACGGATTTCCGTCGTGACCTGAAGGCGCCGAATCTCCCCGTCGTGATCGCCGAGATCACCGGGGCGTGGGTCGAGGCGAAGGGACCGTGGAAGGCCCTCCGCGAGGCGCAACGACGGGCAGCCGAACGCTCCGAGTTGCGCGGCGCGGACGGAACCTCGCGCGTGACCTTCGTTCCGACCGCGGCCTTCGTCCGCGCGGGGATCGACTCTCCGCACCCGACGCATGAACACCACGAATTCGGCAACGCCGAAACGTACATCCTCGTCGGCGACGCGATCGGTCGCGCGATGCGGGCGCGCGTTGTTCCGAAATCGGCTCCCTTCGTACCGACGCCCCCCGCTCCGCCGACCTCCGCGCCGACACGGGCCGAGATGTCGGGATACATGCTCGTTCCGGTTGATCGCGTTCCCGAGACATTCAACGCGGGGTTCTCGCTCTACGCCGCCGCATGGCCGTTGCTCGATCGCTACCCGGGTTCGAGTTTTCAATCCGGACTCTTCGGCACGTGGATGTTCGCGCAGTTCAAACGGCTCGCGGACGGCAAGCACGATCCGTCGGACAAGCCGAAGGACATGTATTCGGACATCGAAGGCGGACTCGGTTGGTGGCGCGA
>CAIWVZ010000168.1 GCA_903916245.1 uncultured Planctomycetota bacterium
CGCGGCGACCGGAGGTCCGCGAGAAGATCTCACGTTGCCGGGTATCGCACCCGCGACGGGATCGTTGCACCCGATCACCCGAACCATTCGGGAAGTCGTGCGCGTGTTCGGCACCCTCGGCTTCGAGGAGACGGACGGTCCGGAGATCGAGGACGAGTTCCACAACTTCGTCGCTCTCAACATCCCCGAGCACCATCCCGCCCGTGACGAGGCCGACAACTTCTACGTGTCGAACCGTCGCCTCCTTCTGCGAAGCCAGACGTCGACCATTCAGGTGCGCACGATGGAGACGCGTCGTCCGCCGCTGCGCATCGTCGCCGCGGGACGCGTGTACCGACCGGACACGGTCGACGCCACGCACCACTACATGTTCCATCAGATCGAAGGTCTCGCGATCGACGAAGGTCTTTCGATGGCCGACCTGAAGACGACGTTGCTCGCGTTCGTCCGCACGCTCTACGGCGAAGACGTCAACGTGCGTCTGCGCCCGTCGTTCTTCCCGTTCACCGAACCGTCGGCGGAGATCGACGTCGAATTCCCCGGGCGCGGCTACGTCGAAATCGGCGGGTGCGGCATGGTCGACCCCGCCGTTCTCGAAGCCTGCGGCGTCGACGCCGCGCGCTGGAGCGGCTTCGCGTTCGGACTCGGCATCGAACGCCTCGCGATGCGTCGTTTCGCCGTGCCCGATATCCGTCGTCTGACGGAGAACGACGTCCGATTCCTCAGGCAGGTGCACTGATTCATGAAGGCGCCCGTCGATTGGCTTCGTGAGTTGCTCCCCGACGTGAAGTCGTCGCCGAAGACGCTTTCCGATTTGCTGACGTTCTCCGGCACGGAAGTCGAGGCGATCGAGAAGTCGGAAGCGGGGCCCGTGCTCGTGTGCGCCGTCACGTCGAATCGCCCCGATTGTCTCGGCGTCATGGGGCTCGCGCGGGATCTCGCGGCGGTCACGCGCAAGACGCTCGTTCCGCCCTCCTGCGACGTCCCCACGGCCGCACCCGCGACCGCCGAGCGCGCGACGGTGCGCGTCGACGACGCGGCGTTCTGCCCGCGCTACGTCGGCGTCGTCGTCGAAGGCATTCGCGTGGGCCCGTCTCCCGACCACGTCCGACGGCGCCTCGAGTCGATGGGCGCGCGATCGGTGAACAACGTCGTCGACGCGACGAATCTCGTTCTCTTCGAGCGGTCGCAACCGTTGCACGCCTTCGACCTCGACAAACTCGCGGGCGGCGGCGTCGTCGTACGGCGCGCGAAGGACGGGGAGAAAATGGCGGCGCTCGACGGACGCGAGTACACGCTCAACGCGACGATGGGGGTCATCGCCGACGCCGCCGGACCCGTCGCGATCGCGGGCGTGATGGGAGGAGAGCGCACGGCCGTCGACGCGTCGACGACGCGCATCCTCCTCGAAAGCGCCTGCTTCGATCCACCCTCCGTGCGTCGCACGTCGCGAGCCTTGGCGCTCAAGTCGGATTCTTCGCACCGATTCGAACGTGGCGTCGACCGCGAAGGAGCCCTCGACGGCGCGCTCCGCGCCGCCCGCATCATCGTCGAGCTCGCGGGCGGTACCGTGCGCACCGCACCGATCGACGTTCGTACCGCACCGGTTCCGACGCCCGCCATCCGGCTGTCGCGCCGCGTGGTGAAGTCGGTGACCGGCGCCTCCATTCCGGCCTCCCGCATCGAACGCCTTCTCACGGATCTCGGTTGCACGGTGGCGCGCGTCGACGACGACGCGTTCGACGTGACGCCTCCGTCGTGGCGTGCGGATCTCGTACGCGGGATCGACCTCGTCGAAGAAATCATCCGCGTGGTGGGCCTCGACAAGATTCCGGAAGGCGGCGGTCTGCGCGTCATTCCGGTCCGTCTCCATCCCGAACGGACGTTGATCGACGCCGTGAAGTCGCGCCTCGCGTTGATCGGGCTCGACGAATGCGTCACCCCGACGTTCGTCCGTGAAGGCCGCGACGCGTCGCTCGCCTTCCTCGGCACCGGAGCGGGCCTCGTCGTTCGCAATCCCGTGCGTGCGGGAGAAGGCGCCGTGCGTCGAAGCCTTCTTCCGTCGCTGCTCGCCGTCTGCGGACTGAATCGTGATCAAGGCAACACCGGATTGCGCCTGTTCGAGTGCGGCAACCTCGCGTTCGACGGCGGCGACGCCGTGCCCGATCGCGTTCCCGCGGTCGCGGCGCTCCTCGAAACCGGATTCCGCGAAACGAAGGGCGTTCTCGAAGCCCTCGTCGCGGGACTCGGCACCGCGATCACGTTCGGCACGTCCGGTCACGACGGTCTCGATCCGCTCGTGCGCCAGTCGGTGTTGCTCGACGGACGCGCCGTCGGCGTGATCGGTCGCGTGGCGAAGGATTTGGCCGACGAACGCCATCTCGATCCGACGCCGCACTTCTTCGAACTCGATCTGCGACCGTTCGTGACGGCGTGGCGACCGGTCAAGACGTTCGTCGGCTTGCCCAAGTTCCCGGCGACCGTTCGCGATCTCGCATTCGTGCTCGACGATGGTGTCTCCTACGCGGCTCTCGTCGCGACCCTGCGCGCCGCCGCCGGACCCGATTTGGAAGACGTACGGTTCTTCGACGAATTCCGCGGACGGCAGGTCGGCGACGGCAAGAAGAGTTTGGCGGTTTCGGTCGTTTTCCGATCGGCGTCGGGCACGCTGTCGGGCGAGGACGTCGACGCGCGTTGTCGCGCCGTCGTCGACGCCGTGGCCGCGGCGCACGGCGGCCGTCTGCGCTGAAGCGTCGTGTTCGCGCGGCGTCGCCTTGCCGCAGGCCCCCCGGCGTGGCAACGTGACTCGGACTTCTCCCGTGCCCGCCTTTGGTCAGCTGCGCTCGCCCCAATGAACGTTGTGCGGGGGGCGGACCCGTTCGACGACGTCACCGCATCCCTCGGGTTGCACGAGACGGAGCCGTGCGGGCGTCCCCACTTCCTTACGAGGGCCTGAGCGCCCTCCGCCAGACGGCACAATGGTGGAGGTCCGTGTCGGGCCATCGGTTCGCCGGTGGCCCGACGTCTTTTTTCGGGGACTCGGCGCGAAAACGAAAGGTTCGGGCGGGTCGGGGAGGCGTTGCGGCGGACGGACCGTCCTGACACGATGGGGATCCCCTCGGTTCCGGACTTCCATGACCCACCGCCACGTCGTTCCGTTCCTCGCCGTCGTCATCCTCGTCGCGGCGGGCGTCGTCGCTCAGGAGACGCCGCCGCGCCACCCGAAGCCGCGGCCGCGGCCGGTCTTCTCGCCTCCGGAGGAGACGCCGCCCCCGGCGGTCGCTCCGGCCCCCAAGCGGGTTCCCGAGTCCTCCCCGGCACCCGCGGAAGCCGCGACGTCGCAGGACCCCATCGATCCCGTCGAGGCGCTCTTCGCCCGTCTCGACCGCTTCCCGCAAAAAACCGGCCGCGACGCCGCCGATGCGCTGTCGGGGTTGGGTGAAAAGGTCGCCGATCGTCTCGTCGAAGCGCTCTCCTCGAACGACTGGCGCGTGCAGGCGGGGGCCGCCCACGGGCTCGCGGAGATGAAGTGGGCGAAGGCCGCGCCTTCCCTCGTGCGCGCCGTCCGCGAGCCGACGAACCGTGCCGGCCTCCCGTGGCTCATGGAAGCGCTCGTCCGCATCGACCCTCTCATGGGACCGGCCGAAGTGTTGCCCTTCGTGACGTCGTCCGCGGGCGGCGTGCGCGAAGCGGCGATGAAGGCGATGCCGGAAACGCTCGACGCGCGCTACACGTCGGAAGTCTTGGCGTTGTGTGCGTCCGTCAAGGCGCCGATTCGCGTGACGGGTTTCACGCTGCTCGGTCGTATCCCGGGCGTCGAAGACCTCGACGCGTGGTTCGAAGCGTTCCTCGACCCGGAAGTCGGCGTCGCGGAAGCAGCCTCGCGGCATCTCGCGATGCACGCGTCCGCGAAGGGAACGGAGCGCCTGCTCGGTGCCGCGCGCGAAGGCGTCATGCGTTCCGCCGCGTACGCGATGTTGACGCTCGCGGGCATCGAAGAGTCCGGTCGCGGATGGAAGATCCCCGAGGACGACACCGCGCTCCGGGGACGCGCGATGAAATTTCTTCAAGGCGACGACCCATTCCATCGCGCCTCCGCGGCGGTGCTTCTCGCGACGGTCGCCTATCGCGCGCGCGACGCCGCGTTGCGTGACATCGCCGACCGCTACCTCGTGCCGATTCTGCTCGACGCCGTGGCGGGCGGCGTCTTCTTCAACGACTACGTCGCGGTCGAAGGGCCGGTCTTCCGGCGCCTCGAACTGCTCACGGGCGAAACGTTCGGTCCGAACGCTCCGAAGTGGAAGGCGTGGTGGCCGCGTGTGCGCGACACGTTCAAGGCGCGCCGTCGCATCGTCGGGTTGTCCGCCGAAGAGTTGGCGACGAGTTCCCTGATGGTGCGGCTGAGCGACGATCTCGGTCGCACGCGCGCCGCCTTCCTGACCGGCGACCTTTCGGAAGCGGAACGTCCGCGCCCGGGTGCGCCGCTTTGGATCGGCATGGAAGCCTGCACCGATCTCGCCGCCGAAATCGCGGCGTCGGGGTTGCTGGACGCGCCGCCCGCGCGGGGAGACGCACCGCCCGGAGAGGGTTGGGAAGTGCTGATCCGCCGGGGAGGGGACACCGCGCTGCGTCGCGGCGTCGGACCGCCGCAGGGACGCGTGAAGGATCTCGTCGAACGCGTGCTGCGGCTGCAACGCGATCTCTCTTGGCAACGCTTCGCACCGACGGATCCGACCGCGCGCCGCGCGTGGCTCGACGCCGAAATGAAAATTCGGGCGGGTCTCGACCCGGCCGCCCGCGAAGCTCGATTGCTCGAAAGCGCCGTCGGCGGTTTCGCCGGATTCGCCAAGGAAGCGCGGACGGCGGCCGCGGAAGTGATGGCGTCCGCTCCCACCGAATGGCGTTTGGCCCAAGCCTCGCGACTCGCCGCGTTTCTGCGCGCGGAAACGGGGATGACCGAAGAGGCCCGACTTCTCGTCGAAGCACTCGCCGTCTCGAACGACGTGAAGGTGCGGGACGCCGTCTTCGACACGCTGACGAAGTACCCCGGGTTCCGCGCCGAGGAAGCGTTGAAGCGCTACCTCGCACCGGCGCCGACCACCGCCGCCGTCGCCGCGTTGCGGAGCGGTTCGGCGGGATTGCGCTCCGTCGCCGCCGAGGAACTCGGGCGTCGACGCGGCGATCCGGCCGCCGCCGACGCGTTGATCGACGGCTTGCGCGACTACGAACCGCGTGTGCGCGAAACCTGCATCCGCGCGCTGGCGCAGTTGAACGATCCCCGCACCCCGGCGCTTCTCGAAACCGTGCTCGCTTCCGGCGACCGGGGCCTGCGTGCGCGGGCGATCGAAGCCCTCGGGGGTACCGGCGGCGACGCGGCCGTGCCCAAACTCGTCGAGATCTATCGCGAAGGATCGGTGCCCGATCGCTTCGCCGTCCTGAGAGGCCTCCAAGCCGCCCGCGGGCGTCGTGCGGCGATCGCGTTGGGAACTCTCGCACGCGAATCGACCGATGCCGCGTTGGCCGCGGAAGCCGTAGCCACCCTCGGGCGTATGCGGACGCGCGCCGCCGCCGACGAAACGGCGACGCTCTTCGCGAAGTCGAAGGACAAGAGCGTGAAACTTCAGGCGGCGGTGATGCTCGGCGATCTTCTCGGTCCCGCGGCGGCTCCCGCGCTCGTTCCCGCACTCTCCGGAGACGACAAGGAACTCGCTCGTGCCGTGGCGTTGACCCTCGGGCGCGCGGGTGCGAAGGAGGCGCTCGCGCCGCTCCTCGAATTCCTCAGGAATCCCGCGGGCGACCCCGCGGCGGAAACGGCCTTCCGCCGACTCACTTATTTCGGATCGGTCGCCAAGGCTCCCGCTTCCCGTTTCGCGGAGTACGAGCGATGGGTGGCCGATCACGGAGACCGTGATCGCGCCGATTGGTTGCGGATCGCGTTGCGTGCCGCGCAACTCGACACCGCCTCGTGCGAGACGTTCCTCGCGACGGGGCGCATCGACCGTAAAGGCGTGGCGACGCTCATCCGCGCCGTCGGCGCCCCGAACCCGGGGCTGCGCGACGGTGCCGACGTGCTGCTGCGGCGGATCACGGGGTTGCCGCTCGACGCCTTCGCTCCCGATCCGTCGGCCGAGGACGTCGCCGCGCATCGCGACGCGTTCGAACGATGGGCGAACGGACGCGCGGATCTTCTCGGTGCCGGCGTCGTCGTACCGAGCGACAACCTGCAGGACGAGCCGAAGGCTCCCGAGTCGCGTTAGGAAAAGTCCGCGAGGAGTTCGCGGCAGCGTGCGGCGAGCGCGGTCGGATCTTCGACGTTCGTGATCACGGCGTCGCAGCGCGCGCGCTTCGCGTGGAGCGGCATCTGGGCGGATTCACGCGCGCGGTGTTCGGCTTCGGTCCAACCGCGCGTTTGCGCGGTGCGGCGGAATCGCTCGGCGTCGGGGACGTCGATGAAGACGCGCCGTGTGCAGAGCGCATCGAGCGGACCTTCGATCAGCAGCGGGACGTCGAGCACGATCGCGGGCGGTGGGGAAGTCGATGTAAGCGCGTCGGCGACCGCGGCGACGATCCGATCGCGCACCTCCGGGTGCACCACCGATTCGAGGAAAAGGCGGTCGGCCAACCGGTCCGGAGCGTCCCCGAAAACCCGGGTCTTGAGGACCGCGCGGTCGACTCTTCCGTCCGGGGTCAGAATTTCCGTCCCGAATTTCCGGGACAGGGTCTCCCGGACCTCGGGGAGGTCGAGGACCTCGTGGGCGATCCGGTCGGCATCGAGCACCCGGGCGCCGAGGGCCTCAAAACCCCGGGCAACCGTGGATTTTCCGGCTCCGATGCCCCCGCAGAGGCCGATCACGGGAGGGGCTGCCATGCCGAGAGGGTACCCCCCGAGGCTTCCGGAATCCACGAACCCTGCCCCTTGGCTTGACGGGACTTCGGACGTGTCCGTAGAATCCGCCCCGCTTCGCTCGGATCTCATCGTTGAATCCGGCCGCCAAGTTGCGAGCGACAACCTTGGCCGGTCAGTGTCAGGAACACGCCCTTCGGGGCGGAGGAATCGGATGTCTCATTCGGAACGCGGCGCCGTGCACATCGCATGGCTCATCGCCGTCCTTTTGGTCGCATTGGGTGTGACGGCCTTCGCTTGGAACGCCGCCGCCGAGCGCGACAAGGCTCTCGCCGACGCCAAGAAGGCCTCGAGCGAGTTGAAGAAGTCGCGTCTCGAAGGCGAATGGAACGCCGCCTGCTTCGACCGAATCTCGAAGGTCGTCGGCGGAGGCGTGCCGGTCAGCCCGCCCGCGCTCGAAACCGTCGCCGATCCGCTCCCGGACGCCGGTGAAGACAAGTACATCGGCAAGTACACGACGCTCGCGAAGAACGCGCTGAAGGACGCCTACAAGGCGGTCGGCGACGAGTCCGCGAGCACCATGACTCTCGTCGAAGGTCTTCAGGTCCTCGTCAACCGCTACAAGACGGCGTCCGGCGAAGTCGCCGCCCTGCAGACGCAGGTCAAGACGCTCGAAGCGGAAGTGAAGGGCAAGTCGGATGCGCTTACGGAAGCCGACAAGCGCCGTGCCGCCGACCTCGACCAGCTCAAGCAGGAATCCGACAACGCTCAGGCGCGCCTTCAGGGCCAAATCGCGCAGCTCACGCAGGAACGCGACGACGCCCAGTCCCAAAACCGCAAGTTGACGGACGAAGCCGCCAAGACGAAGGACGAATCCAACAAGGAAGTCGTCGCCGCCCGCAGCGCCATGAAGACCATGGATGCGCAGGTCGCCGCGATCAAGAACCAGGTCCAGGTCTCGAAGGAATCCGAGACGCCGGACGGCAAGGTTCTCGCGGTCAACCGCGCGATGAAGACCTGCTTCATCGACATCGGTTCGAAGGACAAGGTGTGGCGCGGTGCGGCCTTCCGTACCTACCAGATCCGTCGCGGCAACACGAAGGTCTTCACGGGCCGCGTGGTGGTCGTCTCCGTCGGCGCCGAACGCGCCGAATGCGTCATCGAGTCCGAAGCTTCGGGCGAGATGGTGGGTGAGGGCGACATGATCCTCTCGCCGATCTTCGACAAGTCGAAGACCCTCCGGTTCGTCGTGCTCGGTGAACTCCCGGGCCGCTACAACCGCGAAATGGCGACCAAGATTTTGGAATCGCACGGCGTGAAGGTCGAATCCAAGGTCTCGGTGGAAACCGACTTTGTGGTCGTCGGAATCAAGGACGGCGAAGAGGCCGATCCGACCGAGTCCGAGGACTTCAAGAAGGCGCAAGGTTGGTCCATCCCGGTCCTCCGTGCGCGCGACCTCGAGCCTTTCCTCCAGTTCTGAGATAGGCTTCTCGACGCAGGCCTCCGCTCCCGAAGGGTGCGGGGGCCTGCGTTGTTTTCACGGGGAGCGTCCTGCTAAAACCCCCGTTGATCCCCATGACCGAACCCGTTCAAGACCCCGTCGAGACCACGCGGATGAGCTTCTTCGATCACCTCGAAGAACTCCGCCGCCGCGTGTGGCGATCGGCGATCGCGACCGGGCTCATGTTCATCTTGGCGACGACCTACGCCGACGACTGCATGCGGATCGTCGTCGCTCCGTATCAAGACGCGATGCGCGATCTCGGACTCGACCCGACGCTCAAGTACGCGTCGCCGACCCAGCCGTTCGTGACGTGGTTCAAGGTCAGCCTCTTCGTCAGCCTCATCTTTTCCGCGCCCTACTGGGTGGCGCAGATTTGGGGATTCATCTCCGCCGGGCTCTACGACCGTGAGAAAGGTTGGGTCCGAAAGATCGTTCCTTTCTCGGTCGCGTTGTTCGTCTCCGGCGTGGTGTTCGGGTACAAGCTTCTCCTTCCCATCGCGCTTCGCTACATGGTCGGGTTCGCGCCCGCCGACATCGCGCAAAGTTGGGTCAGTCTCGACGAGTATCTGAGTCTCTTCGCGACGTTGACGTTGCTGCTCGGCGTCACGTTTCTTCTCCCGTTGCTCATGATCGGCATCGCGAAGGTCGGTTTTGTCGATCCGGACGGCTACCGGTCGTATCGACGCGTCACCATTCTCGTGATCTTCATCGTGTCGGGCATCTTGACGCCTCCGGATCCGATCACCCAGTCTCTCGTGGCGATCCCGCTTTGCTTCCTCTACGAAGTCGGGATCATTCTCTCCGCCATCGCGACGGGGAAGGGCCTCCCGAGCTTCAAGCCGGCCGACGTCGCGCGGAATCTCAGGATTCCCGTGGCCGTCGCCTTGCTGCTTTGGGTGATGCGTGAACCGCTGACGAAGTCGTGGCGCAAGGTGGACGCCGACGGGAAGGTCGAGACCGTCGCGAAGGCGGTGGTCCCGTGGCCCGAAGTCGGCGGAGATATCCTCGGGGTCGTTCCCTCGCACGCCTTTCGGCTTTCGGAGGGCATGGCGGGTCGCGATTTCGTCGTCGTCGGCGGTGGTCGTTTCGCGGTCGTTCGCTTCAAACTCACCGAAGATTCTCCCGTCGTGGTGAATCGCCGCGCCGACGGGGCGACTTGGCGCGCCGTTCGCGTTCAGGCGGGCGCTGTCGTATGGCGGGCCGAGATGATCGCCGACCTGAAGTTGTCGGACATCCTTCCGAAACTCCGCAACGCCCTCGAGGTCGGCGCGCGCGAATCCTTCGATACCGCGATCGCGGTGCTCGACGCCGTCGATCCGTCGGGGGTCACGGTGCCGCCCGCGGCGGACGCGGAGCTCGGTGAAGAGCGGCGTGCGGCCGCCCTCAAGCGACTCGACGGTATTCTCGCATCGCGCGGCTCCGAAGTCGCGGGAACCAAACTCCGGTGACGCCGACCGCGGTCGTCGTTTCCGTCGGCGACGAACTCCTCGCGGGCCGCGTTCTCGACACCAACGCGCACTGGATCGCCTCCGTCCTGCGCGCGCGTGGAGTGTCGGTCGTTCGACGCGTCACCGTTCCCGACGAAAGGGGAGCGATCGCCGAAGCCGTTCGCGACGCCTTGCGACGCGCTCCGATCGTCGTCGTCGGCGGCGGATTGGGGCCGACGCTCGACGATCTCACGCGCGACGGATTGGCGGACGCGTTCGGGGTCCCGATTCATCGCGACGCGGCGTTGGCCGAGCAATTGGCCGCGCGAACCCGTGCGCGCGGACGTCCGGTGACCGAATCCACGTTGCGTCAGGCCGATCTTCCCGAGGGATGCGTGGCGCTCGAGAATCCGGTCGGCACCGCCCCCGCGATCCTTCGCGAACACGATGGAACCTTGGTGCTCGCCGTCGCGGGCGTGCCCGTCGAATTCCGAACGTTGGTCGAGCGTCATCTGCTCCCGCGGATCGAGGCATGGCCGGGGCGTCCTCAGGCGCCGCGTACGGATTCGGTGACGTTGTGCGGCATTCCGGAGGCCGAAATCGGCGAGGCGTTGGCCGACCTGATGGTGCGGGACCGCGATCCGTCGATCGGTTCATATCCGAGGCTCGGAAACGTCACGCTCGTCGTGACGTCGACCGCGTCCGACGACCACGAAGCGTTGCGGCGCGTCGCGGACGACATCTCCGAAATCAGGCGCCGTTTCCCCGCGTCGTCGCTCGCTCCCGGTCGGGCGTTGCCGGCGGAAGCCGTCGCCGAGAGCGCCGCGAGGGTCGAAGCGACGATCGCGGTCGCGGAGTCGCTGACGGCGGGGCTCGTCGCGTCGCTTCTCGTCGACGTACCGGGAGCGTCCGCGTACTTCCGAGGCGGCGTCGTCGCGTACGCGGATGCCGTCAAGGAGCGCGAGCTCGACGTGCCGGCGGCGGTGCTCGCGGCGCACGGCGCGGTCAGCGAACCCGCGGTGCGGGCGATGGCCGAAGGCGTGCGTCGTCGCTTCGGCACCACGCACGGAGTGGCGACGACCGGCGTGGCGGGCCCCGGGCCCGATCGCGGCGTGCCGGAGGGGACGGTGTGGATCGCCGTCGCCGACGCCTCCGCGACCGTCGCGGTCTCCTTCCGCTTCGGCGGTGGTCGCGACCAGATCCGCGGATTGGCCGCCGGACGCGCCGTCGACCTCCTGCGTCGTCAGTTGTGCGGGCTGCCGCCGACCGCGCCCTGACGCGGCGTCCACAGGGCGCAGGACCCCGCGAGCAGGACCGCGGGCGCGAGTTGGCAGGCGATCCTGTCCGCCGACGTCCAGACATGCCAACGCAGCGGATCGGGCGTGACGCACCAGACGGCGAAAGCCGCCGCCCCGAGCATCGCGGGCGTGCGGAGTTTGTACGGGCCGCCGATCACGAGCGCCGCGCCCGACGCGACGACGACGACGCCGAAAACGACCATGGATCCCGCGGCGATGCCCGGGAATTCCGCGTAGGTCCTTCCGTCGCCGAATCCCATGTGGAGAAGTTCCTTCGCCGTTTCCGCGATACGACGGAACAACCACCCGGCATTCTCCGGAAGCCACGGCACGAGCAGCGTCGTACGGGAACCGACCGGCGCGCGTAGGACGAGCCAAGGAACGAGAAGTCCCCCACGCGATCGCGGAGGGGAGCAACGGACGCGGCGACCGCGCGCGGACGGCGCGCAGGGCGGCGGCGCCGCCGACGGCGACGAGCAGCACCCATCCTTCGTCCTTCAGACAGGCGGCTCCGAAGGCCGCCGCGACGGCGAGACTCGGGGCGCCGTCCTCGTCCCGAGGAGTCGCCATGACGACCAAAAGCAACGCCGCTGAAAGCGGCAGATCGGCGAGTCCCGAGCAAGAAAGCGCCGACCATTCGGGATTCAGTCCGAGGACCGCCGCCGCCGCGATTCCTGCCCACGGTCGTCCGCGGGAGGCCGCCGCATCGACGATCGCGAGGAGGACGAGCGTCATGAAGAGAACGCCGACGACGTTCGGGGCCTCATCCGGAACGGGTTGATCGAACGCCCCCGCCGCCGCGACGAGCGCGGGCCAGCCGCGTGGGTATTCGGCGTGAGCGTGTTCGGGTGCCGACCACGGGATCGGCGGGATTTCATCGAAAAGGCGTTCGGCCTTCGGCAGCCAGATGAATTCGGCGTCGTTGCGACGAGGCGCGCGATTCAGACCTTCGACGAGCGGTGCCGCCGTCGTCGTGACGAGCACGAGAGCTACGAGGGGGCCGAACATCCGTGGAAGCGTCGAGGAGGCCCCGCGGGCGGAAGGGAGCGGGCCGAACACCGACGCGCCGACGCCGATCGCGCCCACGATGCCGAAGGCGGCTTTCATGGGGACGCCGATGGAGACGAGAACGTGGACGAGCCCCGCACCCGCGACCAAACCGGCGAGGATCTCCGTCGCGACGCGGCAGGCGGCCGATGCGGGAGGAGGCAGGGCCGAGGCGAGGCGCCGACCGAGAGGCCATGCGGAAACGGCGAGTAGAAGCACGGCGACGACGGCGCTCATCGCGGAAGGACCTCCACGGCGAAGACACCCGGTGCCGACGCGAGCAGCACGGTGCCCGCGGGCATCGGATCCGGTGTCGGACCGAACGCCAACGTCCATCCGGGTGTCGCGAGCACGTCGACGGGCCCGTCGGGATCGACCCATACGACGCGCCTCGGGCGCAAAAGCCGTGCGGCGCGCGCGGCCATTTCCCGGGCTTCGCCTTTCGTCGACATCGGCGCGATGCGGACGACGCCGTCCGGAGGAACGCGGGCGAGAAGGGTGTCGACGGGAGTCGACAAGGCGACGGCCGCGGGGCGCGGCGCCGCGACGTGTGGAACGAGGGGAACCACGTCGCCGCGGCGGCCGAGCGATTCGGCGGGATCGGCCGAGAAGCGGGGAACGCAGGCGAGGAGGACTCCGAACGCCGATGCCGTCGCCGCGATCGCGACGCCGGGCTTTCGACGGGAGCGTCGCAGAGTTCGCATGAAGACCACGGTCGACGTCGCGGCGAGCAGGCCTGCGACGGCGAAAAAAAGCCCGTCCAAGTCGCGCCACGGGCGCGGGTATTCGTCGTCCCCCGTCCGATATGCGGGGGAGACCGCGATCCCGGGGAACTCCGGTCCGGGACCCGCGAAGACGACGCCCTGAACCAGGCGGTCGACGTAGCCCAACGGGGCCGGAATCGGTAGTTCGAGCTTGCCGGATGCCGGAATCGACCCGCGCGCGATGACCCGGGTCCCGTTCGGCGCCTCGGAGGGGGGCCACGACACGGAGAGGAACGGCCGACCCGCGGTGTTGGGGTAGCCGGGGCCTCCCTCCGGACCTTCCAAGATCCACACGGCGGCGTTCGGAGGGCCTTCGACGTGGGCGATCCAGCCGTTTTCGCCGTTTTCGAGACGAAAATCCGGGCCGCAGCCGGCGAGGACGGCGAAAATCAGCGCCCCGAGAAGCCTAATCGGGAACCTGATGGGAACCCCTTTTCATCCGGGCGAGGGGCGTGCTACAAACTGCCCCGGTTCGTGCCCTGTGGTGTAATCGGTAACACATCAGGTTTTGGTCCTGAGATTCTAGGTTCGAGTCCTGGCGGGGCAATGCGTTCGGGAGGGGTTGAAGGCCGCAGGGGGCACCGCTAACTTGGACGCCCATTTTGGGGCGCTTCGGTGCCTCGAAATCCCACCACTGCCCTGTGGTGTAATCGGTAACACGGCAGGTTCTGGCCCTGCAATTCTAGGTTCGAGTCCTAGCGGGGCAATCATCGGAAGTCCGGCTCACATCGGGCCGGGGTTCCCGTGCCAAGAAGAGACGTTTCATGGAACTCGCGACCCTCAAGACCGAGCCCCGTACGCTGCTCGGCAGCGCCGAATCCCGCCGTATCCGCCGCGCGGGCCGGATCCCGACCGTCGTCTACGGTCTCGACCAAGCCCCCCACTCGTGCACCGTCGACGCCAAGGCGTTCGACACCGAGTTCCACAAGGGCAACCGCACCTTCAAGCTCGCGATCGCGGGCAAGGAAGAGGCGGCTCTTCTGAAGGACGTCCAGTTCGACACGTACGGCAAGGACGTCCTGCACATCGACTTCCACCGCGTCGACCTCACCGTCAAGGTGCGCGTCGCGGTGCCGCTCGCCTTCGTGGGAACTCCGGAACTGAACGCGGCGGCGATCGTCGACCACGTGTCGGAAGACATCCACGTCGAATGTCTCCCGACCGACATCCCGGCGTCGCTTGAAGTCAAACTCGACGGCATGCAGGTCGGTCAACGCATCGAAGCCAAGGACGTCAAACTCCCGGCGGGCGTGACGTTGTCGGACGACATGCACAAGGTGCTCGTGACCTATCACTGGCGCCATGCCGAGCCGGCCGCCGCCGAAGCCGCACCCGCGGCCGAAGCCGCGAAGCCCGAGGCTGCGGCGAAGCCCGAAGCGAAGAAGTGAGCATGACGCCCTCGGGGCGACCTCCGGCGCGTTTGGCGTTGGGGATCGGAAACCCGGGGGCTCGGTACGAAGGGACGCGGCACAACGCCGGATTCGACGTGTTGGATCTGGTTGCGCGGCGTCTCGGGGCGACTTGGTCGTCGACCCCGGACGGAGATGCGACGGCGGACGGCGAAATCGCCGGATGCCGATTCATCCTCCTCAAGCCGGGCACCTACGTGAACCTGAGCGGAACGGCGCTGCGGCGACGGCTCGCGGATGTCGGGGGAGACCCCGGCCGGGTACTGGTGGTGTGCGACGACATGGCGCTCGAACCCGGAGTGCTGAGGCTCAGAGCCTCGGGATCTCCGGGAGGACACAACGGGCTCCGCTCGGTCATCGCCGAGTTGGGCACGGAGGCGGTTCCCCGCCTGAGGGTGGGAATCGGATCGGCTCCCGTCGGTGAGTGGACGAGTCATGTGCTCGGCCGGTTCTCCGACGACGAGATCGAGATCGTTACCCGGGCTTACGCCCGGGCCGCGGACGGCGTGTCGGCGTTCCTCTCGGGGGACGACGTCCACGCGATCGCCGCGACACTGAATCGTTCCCTTCCCCGGGGGCCGGCCCCGGGGACGGAAGCTTCCGAGGTTCGCGGCACGCGCCGCACGGAACTTCCGCCCGAGGGGAGCGAGGAGACACCGACTCCACCGGAGGTAATACGGTGAACAAGTACGAAGGCATGTTCCTGCTGGACAACAGCAAGGTGAAGCCCGACGTGGCCGAATGTGTGGCCGCGGTTTCCGAGGCGATCACGAAGCACGGTGGCACCATCGTGCGCGCGGAACGTTGGGACGAGCGCAAACTCGCCTACGAAATCCGCAAGCAAAAGCGCGGCACCTACGTGCTCGCCCACTTCGAAGCGGACCCGACGAAGGTCGCGGCCATCCGCAACGACGTGAACCTGAACGAGAACTTCCTCCGCTCGATGGTCATTCGCTGCGGCGAGGATTTCCCCACGTTCCTGACCGCCGCCGACTACGAAGCGATGCGCCCGCGTCGTGAAGAAGAGCCGGTCGCCGACGTCGTCAAGACCGACGTCATCGAGGAGGAAGTCTGATGGCTCCCAACGGATCCCGCGCCAAGGCGAAGGACAAGAAGAAGAGGCTCAAGAAGCTCACCGAGCGCACTCCGTGCCGCTGGTGCAAGGGTCTCAAGACGTGCGAGGAAGGTCTCGCGCGCATCGACTGGAAGAACGTCGACCAACTCCAGCGATTCGTGACGCCCCAGGGCAAGATCTTCTCGAGGAAGCGTTCGGGCAACTGCTCCCGTTCGCAAAGCCTCCTGAAGGCTGCGGTCAAGTACGCCCGGCAGATGGCCCTCATGCCCTACGTGGGCTGATCGGCACCAGGAGATTCCCATGGACATCCTCCTCATCCAGGACGTGGACAAACTCGGCCGCCGCGGCGATCGCGTGAAGGTCAAGTCCGGCTACGCGCGCAACTACCTCCTTCCGTTCGGTTACGCCGTGCTTCCGACGCACGCGAACCTCGCGGCGGTGGAACGTTCGCGCGCCAAGTGGCTCGCCGAAGAGACCCAAAAGGTCGAATCCGCGCGCGCCTTCGCCGACATGATCAAGGCGCTGACGCTGAACCTCATGGAGCGCGCGTCCGACGAAGGCCGTCTCTACGGCTCCGTCAACGACAAGTCGATCGCGGCGAAGCTCGCCGAGATGGGCTACAAGGTCGACGTCAAGGCGATCCGCCTCGACGCTCCGATCCGTGAAGTCGGCAACTACGACGTCCGCGTGCACCTGCACGCCGAAGTCGAGTTCTTCCTCCCGGTCCGCATCCGCGCCGAAGGTTTCGAAACCTGGGAACCCGGCCAGCCGAAGATGCGCAAGGTCGGCGGAGCCTGAGCCCGCCCGGTCGCCACCCCGGAGTACCGGGGTGGCGTCCCCCCCCTCGGGTTGAGATGCGCGTCTTCTTGAAGGCGATCGACCACGCATGAGCCACGACGCGAACCTCCCCGAGAACTCCGAAGCCGAGCGCAGCGTCCTGCGCACGCTTTTGGTGAGCCCCGAACGATTCGCCGACGTCCGCGAAATCGTGGGTCCGGACGATTTCTACGTCCGATCCCACCAGTTGATCTTCGACGCTCTCGGTGCCCTCGCGGACAACCCTTCCGCCGTCGACATCATCACTCTCGAGGAAACTCTCCGGGCCCGCGGCGAACTCGACGCCGCCGGTGGTCGTCCGTATCTGGCCGACATCATGGGGCAGTTCGTGACGGGCAACGTCGAAGCCCATGCGCAACTCGTTCGCGATTGCGCGCTGCGTCGCAAATTGCTGCGCGCGGCCGACGTGATCCGCGTAAGCGCGATCGAAGGCCCGAAGCCCGCATCCGAACTGGTCGACGACGCCTCGGGTGTCCTGTTCGACCTCGGACTGCAGGGAGCGAAGCGCGACACGGTGAAGGTCGGCGACGTCCTCATCGAAACCTTCCAGAAGATCATGTCCGACGAAGGCATGTCGGGCGGATTGACGGGAGTCGACACGGGCTATTACCGCCTGAACGACATGCTCGGCGGTTTCCAGTCGGGCGACCTCGTGATCATCGCCGCCCGCCCGTCGATGGGAAAGACCACGTTCGCGCTGAATTGCGCGCTGAACGCCTGCCTCGGCGCCGGGAAACGCGTGCTCTTCTTCTCGATCGAAATGGCGGAAGAGCCGATTCTCACCAACATGCTGTGCGCGACGGCCCGCGTCGACGCTCAACGCGTCCGCAAGCGGCAACTCACGCGCAGCGATCAGGACAAATTGTCCGACGCGGCGGAACGCCTCGTCGACGCTCCCTTCCTCATCGACACGACGTCGGGGTTGACTCCGATGGACGTGCGCGCCAAGGCCCGTCGCGCCCAACACCGTCACGGGAAAATCGATCTCATTCTGATCGACTATCTACAGATGATGCAGTCCCACGTGAAAGTGGAGACGCGTCAGCTCGAAGTCGCCCATATTTCGAGGTCGCTCAAGGAACTGGCGAAGGAATTCGGTTGCCCGGTCATCGCGCTCTCCCAGCTGAACCGCGCTCTCGAAGGCCGCAAGGAACACCGCCCACAACTGTCCGACCTTCGCGAATCCGGAGCGATCGAGCAGGACGCCGACGTCATCATGTTCATCCACCGGGAGGACTACTACGGTGGCCCCGAAGGCGCGCCGCCCCCGGATGCGGGCCGAAAAACCGAGGTGATCATCGGGAAGCAGCGCAACGGGCCTACGGGGAAAGTGGATCTCCTTTTCTTCCCGAATCTGCTCCGTTTCGAGAACTGTGCCGAAGGGGTAGGGTAGGGAACGCCGGAAGGACGGATTGTCCGTTCGTCGGTCGGAATCCCGCATGCCGCTACGCCTCCTCCTGATCGTCGCCTTGTCGGTCGCCTGCTGCTTCGCGCAGGACACGCGTCCTCGGGATCCGATGGACGGTCTCCCGGTTACTCGTATCGAGATCCCGTTCCTCAAGCGCCTGACGGCCGACGCCGTTCGCGCACGGATGGGCCTCAAGGTCGGCAAGCCGTTCACGCGCGATCTGTTCACGAAGGACCTGAAGTCCCTCGTCGAAGCCAAGATCTTCTTCAACATCTCGAAGGCCACCGCGGAGCCCGACGGAGCGGGTGTCGTCGTCACGATCGTCGGCGAGGAGAACGTGCGCGTCCTCGAGGTGGCGTATTTCGGACTCGTGGAGGCGGATCGTGAGGAACTCGCGCCGTTGGTGAAGACCGCCGCCGGCGGCCTCGTGGATTCGTTCACCCTCGACGTCGATCGTCAGGCGATCTTGCGGTGGTACAAGGCAAAGGGGTTTCATTTCGCCGAAGTTTCCGTCCTTCAGACGGCGATCGACGGGGGCGACGGAGTCGTCGTGGTCTTTCAGATCACCGAAGGGCCCGAGGTCAAGATCGAAGAGGTGGTCTTCGAGGGGAACTCGACGTTCTCCAAGTCGGACTTGTTGAAGACGATGCCGAAAACCGCCGAACCCGGTTTTCTCTCTTCGACCGAATTCGTCCTCGAAGAGGTTCAGCGCGACGTGGTTCTGCTCAACCGTTGGTACCAGGGGCGCGGATTCCTCGATGCGCGTTGCACGCTGCTCGGATTCGATCCCACTCCGGACTTCACCAAAGTGCGGATTCGCATCGCGGTCGACGAAGGACGCCGATACGTCGTGCGCTCCGTGGCGATCGAGGGCATGACTCTCTTCGATCCGAAGGAAGTCCTCGACGAACTGAAGACGAAGAGCGGCGCGCCTTACGAACCCGGCGTGGCGCTCGCGAGAGATCTTCGCGACATCACCGATCGATATCAGGAACGCGCGTACATCGAAGCCAACGTCATGGACGCCTCGACCTTGGACGTCGAGGGGAACGCGGTCGA
Source organism: uncultured Planctomycetota bacterium (assembly GCA_903916245.1). GTDB lineage: Bacteria > Planctomycetota > CAIWVZ01 > CAIWVZ01. Next base: position 18,673 of record CAIWVZ010000168.1, read on the forward strand.
CGTCATCATCCGGATCGTCGAAGGCGAAATCACCTACACGGGCGAAGTCGTCATCGAAGGCAACGTCGAGACCCGCGACAACGTCATTCGTCGTGAAATCGAAGTTTGGACCGGCGAGCCGCTCAATCTCAAGAAGTTCGAGAAGGCGCGCAAGCGGGTGTTCGCGCTGCAGTACTGGGAGCCTTCGCGCGCCGGACTGCAGGCGGACACGACCGATATTCCCGTCAATTCCTTCGGGACGTACCGCGACGCCTACGTCACGCTTCGCGACACGAAACGCGACAACGTGAAGGACGTCGTGTTCAGCGTCAAGGAGAAGGACACGGGATCGATTCGGTTCGCGTTCGGAGTCGGTTCGAACAACGGCATCGTCGGCGACGTCACCTACCGCAAGGACAACTTCGACCCCTACGACCTTCCCGAAGGATTCGACGACCTCCTCGACGCCTTCACCGGAGGCGGCGATACGCTCATCCTCTCGGTGGCCCCCGGAACCGTTTATTCGCGTGCTCAGGCGACGTACCAAAATCCGCGTATTTGGGATTCGACGTTCTCCTTCCGCGAAGACCTCTACAAGACCTTCTATCTCCGTGAGGCGTGGTTGGAAGAACGCACCGGATCCCGCACGACGTTCGGGCATCGTTTCGGGGAAGATCTCACGCTCTTCGGCGGGTTGCGCAACGAGGTGGTCGAAACCCGCGAGATCGAGACGACCGCACCGCAAATCGTCTACGACTACGAAGGCGAGCAGCTCGTGGCGTCGCTGTTCCTCGACGCCAAGTTGATGCGCACCGACGACCCGATCGATC
>CAIWVZ010000169.1 GCA_903916245.1 uncultured Planctomycetota bacterium
TGCCGCCGTGTTGGCACCGCGCTTGAGCAGGTAGGCGTACGTCTCCGGAGGCTTCTCGTTGCGATATTCGGGATCGTAGTAGGTCGGGTAGAAGTTGCGGTCGCTGAAGGTGTTCAGTTCGACGTCGAGTTGGAGTTCCCACGGCAGTTTGTGGCGGTGCGCGAACGAGATGCGTCCGCGATCGCGCGTGTCCGGACGGCCGTAGAGGCGATCCGTGCCGTGATCTCGTTGGTAGTAGGTTTCGAGCGAGCCTCGGTAGTCGGCGGTCTTCCACGAAAGATCGACGCCCGAGCCCCACCCACGTTTCGAGCGCCAGTCCGTCAGAACGTCCCACGTACCCCAACGTTCGCCGCCGAGATTGATATTGCCTCCGACCGTCGCTCCGAGGTATTGCCCGTATTCACCCGATGACCCGATGCGAACATCCCGCACCGTCGCGAAGCCCAACGTATCGGGATTCGTCGTGTCGCCGGAAAGATCGGGCAGCCAAAACAGTCCCGTATCACCGAGCCGAAACGTCGGATCGGTCACGGAGTAGGCGATGCCTTCTCTCGGTCTCGAATCGGGAGCCGCACCCGCCTCGGGCGGCAGCGGAGGAGCGGTCTTTCGATACACCTCGAGCTTCTCCGCACCGATGTGATAGTGCGGATGCCCGAACGGGCACAACGTCGCCTTCACACCGACGGCTTCGAGGCGGTCCGATGCGAGGATGCGCAGTTCTTCGGCGCGCACGTTCAGGCGAAGGTCTTGACGGTTGTTCTTCTTCGGAAGTGGATACGTCGCCGCCGCGTCGGGGATGATGCCGCGGTCGTGCTCGAAATCGAAGTAGGCGGCGGCGGCCAAGGTGACTTCTTCGCCTTGTCGCACCACCACGTTCCCGTCGAGATAGATCTCCTTGACGAAGCGTCGCGCGAGCCGTGACCAGTCCTTGAGCGTCGCCGCGTCTTTCGGCGGCTTTTCGGCGAGGTCCTCCACCTTCGCCCCGTCGGCGAGCCAAACGACGACCGTGTCGGCCCGGAGGTCGAGAAGCCCGATGCGGAATTCGACGTCTTCCACCAAGTAGACGATGTTGTGGGACATCTCGACGTGGCGCACTCGAAACCGATAGCGCGCCTCGTCCTCGGCGGGTCGGGTCTCTTGAGCGGTCGCCACCAAGGCGAACATCGCGACGAGGAAGAGCATCCGATTCATCGCGACGATCTCCTCGAATCCGGCTCCAAGCGACCCCGACCGTCCCACGAGGTGACCGACAGGGCGTCCGGATTGGAGAAGTCGATGTCGAGGCGCGACCCTTGTTCCGTAACACGCGCCGTCTGCGTCGAGGCCCCGAGTCGCAGGTAGACGCCGGTCTTCATGCGGCCGTCGGCCTTGAGGGAGGCCTGCTTCCGGAGGCGGTCGAGCACCATGATGTCGCCCCGTCCTTCGAGTTCCTTCGATACGTAGATCACGTCGCCCGACAGTACCGCAAACGCGACGTCCGCTCCCGCCGAGTCGTTCTCGAACTCGAAGAGGACGTGATCGGCCTCCACATGGTAGCCGTCTCCTTTTGGGTCTCCCGACGTCAACTCGACCCGATCGTCGAGCGTGAGTCGGTTCGGAGCCACGACGACGTTCCCTCGACAGAGGAGTCGGATGGGGACCAACTCTTCGGACGATGGCGTCGCGGTTGCGGATCGACCGATTCGCAGAGCGGTGCGGCGACGGTCCGCGTGATAGACGCCTTGGACCGGTCCGCGGGCCACGGCTTCACCCTTGTCGAACACGAGGATGTCGGTGGTGATGAGGTCCTTGCTGACGCCCTTGCCGAGGACGCGATCGACGGAGTACGTCACGGGACGTCCGCTGATCGATCCCGAACGGGTACGGGGGTCGTAATCGAACACGCCGCAGGTGAGCGTACGGTCGGGCTGACGCATCGACACGCGGCCTTCCGCGTGGATGGAGAGCGGTTCGAACCCGGTGGACTTGACCTTCGCCGGGTCGAGCAACACCGACACCTTTTCGCATGTGACCGTCGATGCGACCGGCAGCGTCGCCCCGGTGCCGTCGGCCCAGGGGAGCCGAGCGAGGAGGAGGTCGCCTTCGACGTTCCCCGTCGCGAGAAGTCGCGCGACTTGGCCTTGCCACACCATGGAAGCGGCGCGCACCGACTGGGGGACACCGGACTCCGGCGTGATTTCGATACGAGCGCGTTCGGTGCGTCCCGATCCCGCCAATTCAAGCTCGTCGATCGACGGGTCGTATTTGAGTCTTCCCCCTCGCGCGCGCACGCCGCCGTCCACGATCAGATGAACGTTCTTCTCGGCCGAGATCGTTTCGAGCCGATGGACGACGGCGTCGCCGTTTCCGACGACGATCGGCGTGATCAGGGCCTCCATCGACGTCGCCTCGAGCTGCACCTTCGGCTTGGCGCTCATCGGAGCCTCGAGTTTCGCGGTCACGTTTCCCGTCGCGGCGAACGTCGTCGGGCCGTTGTCGAACGGTGTGCGAACGACCTCCAACGTTCCCGGCCCGGCGAGCACCAATCGGTCGCCTTTGGCGGGTTTCAACGTGGCGGCCGGTTTGGCGCCGCCCGGGATCGCCGCCGGATCGACCTTCGCCGTGGAAACGTCCTTCATCACCACGTCGTAGTCGCCCTTAAACGTCAAACGGTCTTCGAGGGGGTCGCCGTTGCGGTCGAAGGAGCGACGAACGAACCACTCGCTGGCGCGTAGGAACCACCCATCCGTTTCTCCTTCCGCCGCGGACGCATACGCGCGGAACGGTTGCCGCTTGCGCAAAGCGCCGCTCGCCCCCGCGATAGGAAGCGCCTCGTAGGGCAGATCGCCGATCCAAAGGCGTACTTCGCGAGCCTTCAGTCGATCACCGCCCGCGGTCATCACCACATCGGAACCCGCACGCAACTCATGGATCCTCGTCGCCGGAACATCGCCGATATCGGGCGACTTGGCGACGGGAAAGGCGGTGACGGTTCCCCGCGTCGAAACGACGAGGTCGCCTCCGCCTTTCGTCGTGCGTGGGATGAAGGACCCTCCGGCCGTGATTCGGAGTTCGACCGTTCCCTTCGGTCCGGGTTCGAGCGTCGCTCTCGTTCCGAGAGGGGTTGGTTCGATCAGGAGTCGATCGGACTTCGCCGACCAATCTCCGTTGTCGTAGGAGACGTCGCCTTCGAGCGTGGCGGTGCTCGCCGCGGCCTTGCCTTTCGCGAGTTGAAGCGTCGCCCGTGCGGACCGCGCCGTGGCGGCACCTTGCTTCAGGGTGACGCCGCCCGCGATACGTGCCGTTCCCGACGACAACCGGAAAACCCTGGGAGCGTCCTTCGGCTTCGATGCGGCACCGCTTCGATCGGGGGCGATGACGAGAGGGCCTCCCGCGGTCAGCGTGAGCGGTTCCGCAAGCGGTTTGCCGCGGACGAGAGCTTTCAGGTCGATCGCGACGTCTCTCTCGAGAGTCATCGTCCCTTCGCGCAGATCGAGGACGAGGCCGACGCCGGACACGACCGCATCGTTCGCCCGCGGGCGCGAAAGCACGACGCGCGCCGGGGTTTCGAAACGCACCGGTTCACCTCCGTCGCAGGTGACCTCCGCCTCTTCGCAGTCGAGCATCAAGTCTTCACCGGGGTCGCTCGGATCGACGAGCCACATGCGCACGCCGCCGGTAAGCGACATACCCGCGACGTCCGTCAGTTTTCGTGCGGTCCCGCGGGTGTGGAGGACGGCGCGCCCCGCTCGAAATCCGGGAACACGACCGAAGGCTTTTCTCACTTCCGCGACGGCGGCCTCCGCGCGCAGGCCGTCGTCCACGCGGACGACCGTGGAAAGTTCGGCGATCGACTTCGGTCGAGGTTGACTTAAGAACGTTACGCCGTCGACCGCGATTTCCCCCGAAGCCGTCGCTTCGGATCGATCGGCGGCGAGGTGGAGAGAGGGCCATCTCGCCGGTCGACCTTCGACGGCGCCTTCCGCGTCCGCGCGCAGGAAGGCGACCTTCGCGACCGCGTTCGCCGGATTCATCGCCTCGCCCGGTTCGCCAGGTCGCGACGCGGTCGACGCGCGAACCGGAACTTTCGGACCGTCGCCGGCGGCGCCGCCGAGCAGTTTCCATCCCGCCACGCCGAAGGCGATCGCGAGCACGACGGCGATCACGCCGCGTGCGTTCACTTGAGGTAGGACTCCACGATGCCGTCCCAAAGACCTTTTCGCGAGAGAAGGAGTTCGACCACTTCCCGCACCGCACCGCTTCCCGCCGCGGTCGTCGTCACGTAGTGCGCGAGCCTCTTGCAGGAGTCGTGCGCGATCGGCGGAACCGCCGCGAAACCGGCGCGTCGAAGAAGAGGAAGATCCATCAGATCGTCGCCCATCACCGCACAGCGCTCCGGTCCGATGCCGCGGCGCCCGATGACTTCCGTGAACGCGGCCAGTTTGTCCTTCACGCCGATCTGAACGTCGGTGATGCCGAGAGTCAGCATGCGCGACACGGTGGAAGGGGCCGAGTGCCCCGAAATGATGGCGACGTCGAAACCGGCCCGCTTCCAATAGACGAGTCCGGCTCCATCGAGGATCGAAAAGCGTTTGGACGCCACCCCGTCGTCGGTGACGAAAAGACTGCCGTCGGTGAGTACGCCGTCGACGTCGAGGACGAGGAGTTGAAGGGAGTTCCAGTCGGGTTGCGACCGCGGTGCGTCGGGAAGTGGCATCAGAGAATCTTCGCCGCCACGACGTCCTGAATGTCGAGCAGGCCGACCGGTTTGCGGGATGCATCGACGACCGGGATTTGGTCGAAGCGGCGTTCGCCGAGGATCGCCATCGCTTCCGCCACCAAGACGTCGGGTGCGATCGTGGTCGGCGTGCGGGTCATCACGTCGGCGATGGGTTGTTCAAGCCAAGCGACGCCGGCTTCGAGTCGGCGTGCCAAGTCTCCGTCGGTGAAGAAACCGGCCAGCGTTCCGTCGTCGTGGACGACACACGCGGCTCCCGGGCGTCCCGGGGTGCCGTTCATCTTCGCGAGGACGGATTTCGCGGGGGTTTCGGCGCGTACCACGGTGAAGCGGTCGCCGCTGCACATCACGTCGGCGACGCGCATGAGCTTGCGTCCGAGTTGACCGCCCGGATGGAAACGCGCGAAATCTTCGCGTTGGAAGCCCCTCAGGGAGAGCACGGTCATGGCCAAGGCGTCGCCGAGGGCCAACAGGGCGGCCGTCGAGGTCGTCGGAGCGAGACCGAGCGGGCACGACTCCGGAGCGCGCCCGGTGTCGAGCCTGTGGTCGCAGTTCCTACCGAGCGTGGATTCCGGCTTGCCCGTCATCGCGACGGTGATCGCTTGGAGGCGTTTCAGCGGCTGGATGAGTCGGACAACCTCTTCGCTCTCGCCGCTTTGCGAGAGGAGGAACACCATGTCGCCCGCTCGAACCCGCCCGAGATCCCCGTGAATCGCCTCGGAGGGATGGAGGAAGATGGAAGGTGTCCCCGTCGAGGCGAGGGTGGCCGACATCTTGGCGCCGATGAGACCCGATTTGCCGACGCCCGAGATGACGATGGTGCCGCGGCAGTCGAGGACGGCACCGACGACGGTCTCGAAGGAGGCCCCGAGGAGGGGGATCAGCCCGCGGATGGCGTCGGCTTCGTTCGAGAGCACGAGACGAGCATGGTCGAGGATGCGGCTCACGGGCGGAATCTAACATCTTTCCCATACTTTCAGGCGGAAAACACGCCGTTCGGATCCCATCGTCGGTCGGGTTCCCACGGGAATCGTCGAGGCGGTTCCGTTATCTTCGAGGGCCGTGGCGCCGAACCTCTCCGATACCGTTTGGGTGCTCGTGGGCGTTCTTTTCATGAACGCGTTCCACGAGGGGTTCCATGCCTACGCCGCGTGGTGGTGCGGCGATCGCCGTCCGGAAATCCTGAAGCAGCGCACCATCCTCAACCCGATCCCCCACATCCATCCGTTTCTCACGATCGTTCTGCCGATCGTGACCTACCTTCTTTTCAAAGTTCCCCTCATGGGAGCGCGGGTGTTGGTCGACGCGGGAAAACTCGGCCCCCGCAAGATGGCGCTCGTCGGCATCGCCGGGCCGCTCGGCAATCTGTTGTTTCTCGCGGTGGTGTTTTTCGGAACCGCGTTGGCCATGAACGGTGGCTGGATCGACGACGTCGACGCGGCCGGATCGACGGCCTTCCGCATTCTGACCGCGCTGACGCTGTTGACCATTTTCGTCGCGGGCACGAACCTCCTGCCGTTTCCGCCCGCCGACGGAAGTCGAGTGCTTGCGGCGTTTCTCCCCGAGAAAGTCCGCGACGTCTATCTACGTCTGGCTCCACTCGGGATCGTGGTGTTCTTCCTGACCGTGTTTTGGGCCACGGGGCAACTCGCCGTGTGGTTCCCCGATCTCCGCACGTGGTCCCCGAAGTGGGCCTACGGTTTCGCCAAGCAGTTGGCGGATCTGCAGGAAACCTTGCAGGAGGGGGTCTTCACCCTGAGCGACGGCCTGCGCAAGATGGGGATCGACCTCACGGCCCTCCGTAGCGGCCGAAAGGGATGACGTGGACTACAAGGTAAAGCTCGAAAACTTCGCCGGGCCGCTCGATCTGCTCCTGTTCCTCGTGAGGAAGGAGGAGATCGACATCCACGACATTCCGATTTCGAAGGTGCTCGAGCAGTACCTCGGCTACCTCGAGATCCTGAAGGAGCTCGACCTCGACGACGCGGGCGAGTTCCTCGTGATGGCGGCCACGTTGATGGTGATCAAGTCGAAGATGCTTCTTCCGCAGGAGAAGATCGACCTCGATCAGGAGATCGACCCCCGCTTCGAGCTCGTTCAGCAACTTCTCGAATACAAGAAGTTGAAGGACCGCGTTTCGGATTTGGAGCAGCGGGCGGAAGATGCGCAGAAGCGTTTCGGACGTCCGGAAACCGCTCGCCCCGGCGGGATGGTGGAGAAAGACCGCTCGATCGACGAACTTTCGGTGTTCCATCTCCTCGAGTCGTTCCAAAAATTGATGGAAGCCACCGGCGGGGGGCCGAAGACCCGCGTGGTTCGGGTCGAGGACACTCCGGTGCGCGTGTGGTCCACGCGTCTGGTCGATCGTCTGCGGAACGAGCGCTCCGTGAAGTTCGCCGAGTTGTTCCCGGCGGATGCGACGAAGAACGAGAAGATCGGCTGGTTCCTCGCGGTTCTGCTCCTGGTGAAGAACGAAGTGGCGGGCGTCGCCCAAGGGCTCGACGGAGACATCCGGCTCTTCTTCAAGCAGGAGCCGAAGGCCGAACTCGTCGCCGAACAAGACGACTTCCGGCCGTGACCGACCCCGTCTTCGCCTTCCCGGGCAAGATCGTGCGTGCGACGCTGCTCAAGCGGTACAAGCGCTTCCTCGCGGATTGTCGCCTCGACGACGGCACGCTCGTGACCGCCCACTGTCCCAACAGCGGCACCATGTCGACGTGTTGGGAAGAAGGGTGCGAAGCGGCGTTGACCGATCACGGAGAGACCGACCGAAAGCTCCGCTACACCCTCGAGATGACCAAAATCGGTCGCGGTTGGATCGGTGTGAACACGATGTGGCCCAACAAGGCGACGGCCGTCGCCCTCGAAGCGGGAGTCGTCCCCGGCATCGGCCCTTTCGAGACGCTCCGCCGCGAGGTGCCCTACGGCAAGAACTCGCGCATCGACATTCTTCTCGAAGGGAAGAAGGGCCGTACGTGGGTCGAAGTCAAGAACACGACTCTCAAGGACGGTGCCGTCGTTCGGTTTCCCGATGCGGTCACCGAACGCGGGCTGAAGCACCTTCACGAACTGGAAACCATGGTCAAGGCGGGGGATCGTGCGGTTCTCGTGTTCTTCGTGAACCGCGCCGACGTCGAAATCATGTCGTCGGCTCCCGCGATCGACCCCGATTACGCGAAAGCGTTGGTGAAGGCGCGTCGCAACGGCGTCGAACTCGTCGCTTTGTCGACGGGTCGGACGTTGTCGGGCATCACGGTGACGGGCACGCTTCCGATCGATCTCGATCGCTGACGGGCGAGGCGGTAGGCAAGCAAAACGGCGACGGGAAAACCGTCGCCGTTCTTGTTGCCGCGCAGGGCGGCCATGAAGCGTCGTTCAGGGGCGTCGGACGCCCGAGGCGAGTTTCAGCTTCTCGCAGCCGACGATGAACCACCAGCCGAGATCGATCTGCGACAACGTCCACCCGAGGCGGGCCGAGGCGGGCTTCGAGTGGTGGTTTTCGTGCCAGTTTTCGCCCTGCATGGCTTGAAGGGGGGCCATCCACGCGATGTTCATCGCCGAATCTTCGCCGGGTCCGACCTTCGGGTTCAGGTGGGCGATCGAGTTTGTGAAGCACTGGGCATGGAGGGCGAAGCAGAGACGGATCGGCCCGATCCAGAAGAACGCCGCCCAACCCCAGAAGGCGCCGGCGAGGAGCGAGACCGCCAACATCGGAATCTGCATCCGGGTGAAGAAGAGGTAGCGGCCTTTGTTGAGGTCCGGAGCCCACTTCTCGATCGACGCTTGCTCCGTCTGCCAAAGCCAGCGCAGATGCGACCACCAAAATCCGCCGATGCGAGGGCTCGAGATGTCGAGATCCGTGTCGGAGTGCTTGTGGTGCAGTCGGTGATTCGCCGCCCACGTCGCCGGAGTACCGGAGCCGTTCATGAGGGCGAAGAACACCAAGGGGAATTCGACGATCGGATGGAGTTTCACCGCCTTATGGGCGAGCGAGCGGTGGTAGGCCACGGTGGTGCCGAGCCCGCCGAGCCAAAAGAGGCCGTAGGCGATCCCGACCATGCCCCAGCCCGGTGCGGGGTAGAGGACGAGGCCGACCACCGTGAGCGCGTGGATCAAGCAGACCCAGAAGAAGGTCTTGCCTTCGTTCTTCGCCCATCGGGTCCACGGCCACTTCCAAGGGGGAGTTTCGGTGGAGGCGGAGGCGGTGGCGGCGGGAGCGGCAGTCGGCGGCAAAGGCGACGGCGCGGGCATGAGTTGCGTGGCGCCGGAGGAAGGAGGTGGGGTCAAAAGGGAACTCGCCGTAAGGAGTCGTCACGCCGCCCACGAGTCAGTCCCGAAGGCGTTCATTCGAGAGAGCAAACCATAACCGATGGGCACGTCGATGTGAATCCGCCATGAGGCGGAATCGACCGTGTCCGAAGAGCCCATGCGTGATGCGAAGATCGGAGAGAAATCGCGCCACACCTGAAATCCGTCAAAACCGTTCAGCCACAAGACGTGGTGGGCGCGAGGTTTCTTCCCGGTCGTGTCCGTTGATCCCGCGAACGATTCGTGCCGCCCGCGCGTAAACTCCGCACGGCGGGCCGCCGATTTCTCTCCATGATGAACTTCACGAAAAGACTGGGTCTGATTCTCGTTCTTTGCGTCGCCGGTCTCGGTGCGCAGACCTTGACGCCCGAGATGAAGCGCAAGGTCGTCGAGGACGTGACTCGGGTGATCGAAGAAAAGGCGTTCGTTCCGGGACTCGATATGGACGCGTGGACGACCCATGTCGAGAAGCACAAGAAGGATCTCGACGCCGCGACGACCCACGACGCTTTTGCGAAAGGGCTGAACAAAGCCTGCAAGGAATTCGGCATCAGTCATTTGAACGTGCGTACGCCGGATCAGGAGAAGCGGCGGACGACGCGACAGGGAGCGGGGTTCGGCATTCGTGTCGCCAACGGCGACAAAGTGCTGCACGTCATCGAGGTCAATCCCAACGGTCCTTCGGTGGGGAAGGGCATCGATGCGGGGGACGACATCGTGCTCGTCGACGGCAGGGTCCCCGAAGAGATCGAAGACCTGCAGGGAGACGTCGGGACGAAAGCCACGTTGCGCGTGCGCAAGCCCGACGGAACGGAGGTCGATCTCGAACTCGAGCGCAAGAGTTTCAGTCTCGACAGGCCCGACACGCTGACGTGGGTCGACGACGAGAGTGCCGTCCTGAAGATTCATACGTTCATGCAGGGGTACAAGCGTGATGTGATCGCCGGGCTCGCCAAGGAGGCCGCGAAGGCGAAGCACCTCGTGCTCGATCTTCGAGGCAACGGGGGAGGTCAAGTCTCCAATCTTCGCCACCTGCTCGGGTTCTTTCTCCCCTCCGGTACCGCCGTCGGTGCGTTCATCGGACGCAACGTCGTGAAGCAGTTCGTCGAGGCGGGTCGAGGGGACGGCAAAGACCCGGCGGCGGTCGCCGCATGGAGTCCGCGTAAGTTCCGAACCGACCGTAATCAGAACCCCGTCATCACCGCACGTGTCGCGGTATTGACAGACCGCGGAAGCGCGAGCGCTTCGGAGATCACCTCGGCCGCTTTGCGCGACATCCTCGACGCACCGTTGGTCGGGACTTCCACGGCGGGAGCGGTGCTTGCGAGCACCTATGAACGTATCGAGGGTGGTTACAGCGTTCAGTACCCCGCGAGCGACTACATCACCGTCAAAGGACGTCGGTTGGAGAAACAACCGCTCGTTCCGGATATCGACCTCGGTCCGGCGTCGCGGCCCGCTTCGCGGACGGCGACGGCCTCGCGCCCACGCCCCGTGGCGACCCGTCCATCCGAGGATACGACGGTCATGAAGGCACTCGCGTTGCTGCGGACTCGCGAACCCAAACCCGACCCGTCCTTGACCGCGTCGCGTCCGGCGCCTCTCGTGGGCGGCGACGATGCGGGCGACGATGCACCGGAGTCGCGCCCCCGCCGGACGCCCACCTCGCGCCCCGGACGTCGTCGCGGCGGCGATTGACCCACGCGTCGGTGCGGCGGCGGTAGGCTCGTGGCATGACTTTCTCGTGCCGTGATCGCGGCGAATTCGTTCTCCTCGGCCGTTGGCGGAGAGTGCTGCCGACTCTTCTCGGCCTCGTTCTTGTCGCGGGGTGTGCCTCCGTGTCGTCGGAGACGCCCACGCCCGTGTCGATGCGACCTTCCATCGCCTCGTTGCGCGGAGCGATCGAACGCGACGTCGCGGGATTCGACGGCGTCGTGGGCGTCTACGTCCGCGACTTGACGACCGGAGATGAAGTCGCCATCCGCGCCGACGAGACGTTCCCAACCGCCTCTCTGGTGAAGGTGCCGATCCTTCTCAAGCTTCTGCAGCGTGTCGACGCGAAGGAAGTCTCGTGGACGGAACCCTTGGTCTACACGAAGGCGAGGCTTTATCCGGGAGAAGACCTCCTCGCCCGCTTCGAGGACAAGCAGAAGGTGGCGCTTCACGAGCTGATCGCGCTCATGGAGAGCCTCTCCGACAACACCGCGAGCCTTTGGTGTCAGGAAATCGCGGGAGGCGGGATCGCCATCAATGCGTGGCTCTCGGAGAAAGGTTTTTCTTCGACACGGGTGAACTCACGGACGCCGGGCCGCGAGAAAGACCGCGAAGCCTGGGGTTGGGGGCAAACGACGCCGCGCGAGATGGCGGAACTCTTGGCGCTGGTGCGTGCGCGCAAGGCCGTATCCGCCGGAGCCGACGCCTATGCGGAACGCGTCTTGAGTCGAAGTTGGTGGACGGACGAGGCGCTGTCGTCGCTGCCGCCCCATGTCCACGCCATGTCGAAGCAAGGGGCCGTGAACGCATCCCGCTCGGAAGTCGTGCTCGTCGACGCACCGACAGCAGCGTTCGTCTTGTGCGTGATTACGAAGAAGCAGAAGGATCAGTCGTGGGAGCCCGGCAACGCGGGCTTCCGCCTCGTTCGGGCCGTGACGGCGTCGTGTTGGGCGCATTTCGCCCCGTCCGATCCGCATCCTCCGGCTCTCGGTGGGCCCACGTGGCCGTAGATCTCGTGGGCGATCAGTCGTTCATGTAGACGGGAGTGAGAATGCGGTTCAGCGCCGCCAAGATGTCATTGCGGCGCTCCGGCTCCGAAAGGTGGATCTGGAAGTTCTGCGAGTGGCCGATCTTTCCTCGGTGGTGCATCACGCCTTTGATGATGTCGGGGTTCGTGTCGAGGGAAACTTCGATCCGAACGCGATTCGGCGCGCTGCCGATGTCTTTGGCTCTGAAGGCCGTGAGCGAGATGAGCTTGATCCCGCGGACTCGAATCACTTCGCGGAAGGCCGTCTGAACTTCGGAGGGAAGATCGTCCAACGATCGGATGGCCGTGCCCCAAATGTTGTGATGGGATTTCTCGGAGGTCACCCCGACGTTCAACGGGGAGGGTGAGATCCAGGCCGCAATCGCCGCATCGGTGTCGGACGTCGTCGAGCGTCGTGCGGGCTTGTCCTCGCTCATCCACGCGCGCCATGCGTCGCGGACTTTCCGTGCGCTCTCGGTGAAATCGGGGTCGCTGTCTCGGCGTCGCACCGAAGCGCGATCGAGAGCCCGAAGGACGGCGTCGGCGATTTCTCGCGTTTGGATCTGACGGTCTCGGCCGGAGTGAGGAGGCGCGGCCTCCGGTTGAATCTCTTCGAGAATGTCCGCGAGGATCATCGGTGGGAAGGTGACGTCGTCGACGCCCGCGGTGTTGCACGCCTGCCGGATCGATTTCATGAGCAGCGTGCGGCGGAACGTCGTTTCGCGGCCGTTCTTCTTGACGACCGTCATGTCTTCGTAGTCGTTCTCGAACAGAGCGTGGAGGATCTTGATGCCGTCCGGGACGGTCGCCTCCCAACCGTCGCAATAGTGGGCGAGGATGGGGTTCTTGGTCGGAGCCGGATCGACCATAACGACGACCTTGCCCTTCGTGCGTGCAAGCACCACGCCGATTGCAGTTCCGAGCGACGGTTTCCACATATTCGCCAAGACCGCGTCGCAACGTTCGATGTCCTTGCGATCCTGTGTCACCTTCTTGGACGTGTAGGCGTCTTCGCCGACGTTGCTGTCGAGCGGATCGACGAATCGGAACATGTCGGCGTACTTTCGCTTCACGTCGTCGCGCCATGCGCGTTTTTCGGCATCCGAACATCCGCTGATCGGGCCGGCGAGATAGACGGTCGGCATCGGCTTGCTCATTGCCTTGTTGTACATCCGAAGTCCGAAGTCCGAGTCATCCTGCTCAGGAGTCTTCTGCGCTAGGATGTCGTCGTCGGTGGGATGGGAGCCCTTCCGGCGTTCGGCCTCGAAGATGGTGGAAGTCGGCAATACCGCGCAGAAGATCCGTCTTGTCGTGGCCTCGGCCCTCGTCGGGGTTGCCGCGTCCGCCCAGTTCGTCGGGCCTTCGACCGCGTCGTCTTGTTACGTGCTTCCCGAACCGACACTGCCACCCGGAGCGGTGCATACGACCGCGTTGCTGACGGCGGGCGAAACCGTCGGCGGCTACAAACTCGTCGGCCTTCCCGACGGCATGGGCGTCCTCGGCTCGACGTCGGGAGCGACCTTGTTCGTGACCCACGAGATCGGCCCGCTGAGCGGCGCCGTTCGCGCCCACGGATATCCGGGCAGCTTCGTGAGTCGGTGGGAGATCGATCCGACCACCCTCGCGTTCACCTCGGGTCGCGATCATGCGCAAGCGCCGACGGATGTGTCGATCTTCAATCGCGTCGCCCTGAATTGGGCGCCGGTGTCGACGTACTTCGGGCGCTTCTGTTCGGCGGATCTCGCCGACGTGGGCGCGTTTTTCCACAACGGCGTCGGCACGACCGCACGGTTGTTTCTTTCGGGGGAGGAAGCCGCCACCTACCGCGCTTTCGCGCATATCGTGAGCGGGCCCGATATGAACAAGGTGTTCGAGTTGCCGCATCTCGGGCAGTGCAACTTCGAAAACGTCGTGGCGTCCCCGCATCCGCAGCAGAAAACAGTCGTTCTCTGTCCCGACGACTCCGGGGGTGTTTTCGCCCCCAACGGCCAGACGAGCGAGATGTACATGTACGTCGGGATGAAGTCGGGAGCGGGGAACGACATCGAACGCGCGGGGCTCGTCGGCGGGACGCTCTACGGCCTTCGGGTGACGCAGGGTGGTGTCGTGGTGCCGAACGAAACGAATCTTTTCGGAGTCGGTGTCGGGACGTTTATGGCCGACGCGCAGTTTGAATGGGTAAATTTCGGCGATGCGTCGACCTACACGGCGCCGACGCAGCAAGTGCTCTCCACGGCGACGAGCCTCATGCGTTTCCAGCGCCTGGAGGATGGCGTGTGGGACCCTCGCCCCGGATACCAAAATGACTTTTGGTTCGTCACACCCGCGCAGATGACCACCCAAAGCCGACTCTGGCGGTTGCGGTTCAACGACATCACGGCACCGGAGCTTGGAGGAACGATCTCCATCGTTCTGAACGGCACCGAGGGGTATCGGATGCTCGACAACCTCACGATGGATCTTCACGGGCGCATCCTCATGTGTGAGGACCCGGGTGTCGACGCGCGGATCGGCAAGATTTGGATGTACGACACCGTGAACGGCACGTTGATCGAGGTGGCCGCTGGAAATCCGGCGGTGTTCGATCCACTCGTCCAGGGGTTTCTGACGGACGATGATGAACTATCGGGGATCGTTCCCGCGTTCGATCAACTCGGCGACGGGTGGTACTTCCTCAATGCGCAGGCCCATTACGCGCACCCGGATCCGGAGGTCGTGAAGGGCGGGCAGCTTCTCGCGATGTACGTGGACCCGACATTGGGACGCACATTCGCCACGTGGACGACGTCGCCGGCGGGTCCCGGAACGGTCGCGCTCCA
>CAIWVZ010000170.1 GCA_903916245.1 uncultured Planctomycetota bacterium
CGCGGCGAGGCGGACGACGTCGCCCGTCACCGAAGTGGTCGCGAGCAAGGCGAGAGCCCCCGTCCCGTCGCCCGCGTAGATCGCGACGGAAGATGCCCCGCCGACGACCGCGTCGAGATGACCGTCACCCGTGACGTCGGCGATTTCAATGTCCGTCGGCGTGAAGGCGGGCGTCACCGTCGTCAAACTCGACCAGTCGCACGCCACCGTCACCGAGAACGTCGCCGTCGCGGTGTTGCCGTCGTCGTCGGTGGCCGTCACAGTGACGGGAGTCGTCCCGATGCCGAACGCCGATCCGGAGGCCGGGTTGTACGAAATCGCGACCGACGTATCGCACGCGTCGGTCGTCGTGGCGCTCGCACCGTCTACACCGAAGGTCACGACACGGTCGCAGACCGCTCCGTCCGTCGCGCGCAGGACGTAGTTCGCGGGCGCCGCAACCGTCGGCGCCGTGGCGTCGTCATAGGTGACGGTGTAGACGACCGTCGACGTGCTCGAACATCCATCCGTCACGGTGACGGTGACGGATTGGACGGAATCGCTCGTGACCGCCGTACCCGCAGCCGGGGATTGCGTGACGGTCAGGGCGTTCGTCGCGGTGATGGCGTCCGTGGCGACGGCCGCAACTTCCGCTCGATAATCGGGAGTGGTGGCCGAACACGCCGCATCCAAGGTGACGTCGCGATTCAAGGTCAACGATCCCGAGGCGATGATCGGAGGGAAGTCGTTCACGTTGATCGTCTGCACCAACGTCGTCGTGCCGTTGACGTTCGTCGCCGACCACGTCCGTGTGATCGTCGAAACCGTCGGACACGTCCCCGACGTCGTGACGTCGCTCGATGTCAGTGTGCCCGTGTCGGTCGTCGCGCTGCCGACCCCCGCGCTCCCGATCGTCGTGTCGGTCCCTGATTCCACGGTCGTCGTCGTGTTGCTCGTATACGCGTTCGCGCCGACCGTCAACGTGATGACCGGAGGCTCAGTAGCGTACTCGAATTCGATGTGGGGGTTTCGCGGATTGAAGGTGCTCCCGAATGCGGATGGCGTGGGACTCAGCACGCGGCCCTTCCCGTAGCCCGTATAAACGGAGAGTGCCCCGTCGGTCGCTAAGAGTGTTCCGGCCGCCGACGCGCTGTTCGAGTATCTTTGACTCGCTTCCAGACAACTCACGAAGACTCCGAGTTGCTGTCCGGCGTCCAGAACGATCGGCGTCAGCGAAGGGATGGGTGTGAGCAGGGTCGTGTTGTTGGAGTCACCGAGAGACGTCACGTTCGTGATGGTTTGGTGAAGCGTCCAACTCGCCGCCGTCGACTGTTTGCCGACACAGGTCGTTCCGTCCGTGACGGTGTAAACCTCGAGCGTCAACGGGACCGCGGACTGCGCGAGGTTCAACTTCATGCCGCAGATGCGGATCTTCCCCGCCGTGTGGTTGCGGACGTCGAACATGACGCCTCGTTGGCTGTTGTTCGGAGTGCTCGAGATGGCGGGCAACACCGTTCCGCAGGAACTCTGACCGCGCAGGGCGGCACCGATCAAAAATACGACGAAGAACCCAAAGCGGTTGCGCATGTAAACTGCGTTCGAAGAGGTGTTTGTTTGCGGTTGCCCCGAGCGAAGCGAAGACACTCGCCGAATGCTACCCGATGCGTTGCGCCTCGATCGTCGCGATCGCGCGGCGCGCCGCCGTTTCCACCCATGTTTCGCGCGTCGTATCGACGCCGAAGTCGCGCATCGACGCCATCACGTCCGCATCGAACCCACACGGGTTGATGCGCCGAAACTCCGACATGTCGGGATCGAGATTCAGCGCAAATCCGTGGTACGTAACCCAGTTGCGTGCGGCGATGCCGAGGCTGCAGACCTTCTTGCGTGCGTCGCCGTGCTTGACCCAAACGCCCGTTTTCCCTTCGACGCGCTCGCCGGCGATTCCGAACTCCGCGAGTGTCTCGATGACGATATTTTCCATGAGTCGGAGGTGGGCGCGGAGGTCGCGTCGTCCCTCGTCGAGGCGGCGGATCATGTAGCCGACCAACTGTCCGGGGCCGTGCCACGTGACGTCGCCTCCGCGTTCGACTTCGAAGATCGGCAACGTCCGGTCCTTGACGTTCGCCGGATCGGTCCCTCGTCCCAAAGTCAACACGGAAGGATGCTCGCACGTGACGAACGTGTCCGGACGTTCTTCGCGCAGACGTGCATCCACGTACGCGCGTTGTCGCGCCCATGCGTCCCCGTACGCAACGAGCCCCCAGTCCTCGTGGAGGAGGCCCGGGGGCTCGTTGGGGTTCGGACGCGTCACTTCTTCGGTTGGAAGATGTGGATCGCTTTGCCGTGGACGGCTTCGGCGACTTCCATCATCGACTCGGCGAGAGTCGGGTGGGCGTGGACCGTCAGGGCGACGTCTTCGGCCGTGAGCCCCGCTTCGATGGCGAGCGCGCCGCTCGCGATGAGGTCGGAAGCGTTCGCGCCGGCGATACCCACGCCCAGGATTCGATCGTCCTTCGCATCCACGATCATTTTCACGACGCCGTCGGTTTCACGTCCCGCGAGAGCCCGTCCGAGGGCGCCGTAGGGGAACTTGCCGACCTTCACGTCGTAGCCGCGCTTCTTCGCTTCGGCTTCGGACAAACCGACGGACGCGATTTCGGGGGCCGTGAAGATGGCGCCCGGCATCGCCGTCACGTCGTACACGTCCTTTTCGCCGGCGACCACGGCCGCGGCGACGAGACCTTCCTTCGACGCCTTGTGGGCGAGAAGCGCACCGCCGACGCAGTCGCCGATCGCGAAGATCTTCGGATTCGACGTGCGGAGTTGACCGTCGACATCGATGAACCCGCGGTCGGACACCTTCACGCCGGCCTTGTCCAAGCCGAGGTTGCCCGTGTTCGGTTTGCGGCCGATGGAGACGAGAACCTTCTCGACGGTGATCGTTTCCTGCTTGCCGTCTTCCTTCGCGACCACGACGTCGACCCGGCCGTTCTTGACGGTGGCCGAGACGGCCTTGGTCTTCAGGTGGATCGCGGCCTTCTTCTTCTTGAGATTGCGCGCAACGACGTCGACCAAGTCGGAGTCGGTTCCCGGCAGGAGTTGGTCGGAGAGTTCGACGACGGTGATCTGCGTCCCGAACTTCGCGAGGTACGAGCCGATTTCGAGGCCGATGACGCCGCCACCGAGCACCAGGAGGCTCTCGGGGACCTTCTCGAGGTCGAGCGCTTCGGTCGAGGTGATGATGTGCTTGCCGTCGACGGGGAACGTCGGCAGATCGAACGGGCGCGAACCCGTGGCGACGATGAAGTGCTCCGCCTTGACGATGACGGTGCCGTCCTTGCCGCCCGTCACCTCGAGCGTGTCGGCGGCGGTGAAGCGCGCGTCACCCATCAGGATGCGGCAGCCGTTGCGCTTGAGGAGATCGCCGATGCCGCCCGTCAACTTCTTCACGACGTCGGACTTCCACGCCTTCATCTTGGCGAGGTCGACTTGGAGGTCCTTCGTGGTGATGCCGATCTCGTCGGCCGTTTTGATCTTGTCGAACAGTTTCGCGGCGCCGATGTACGCCTTCGACGGGATGCAGCCCCAGTTGAGGCAGACGCCGCCGAGCGCGTCGCGCTCGACGATGACCGTTTCGACACCCATTTGGGCGAGGCGGATGGCGGCGACGTAGCCGCCGGGACCGGCACCGATGACGCAGGCTTTGGGGGTGAGCATCAGAGTGGGAACGCTCCTTCGGCCTTGCCCGATCCGTCGCCGATCACTTCCGCGCGTTGTGCGCGAAGGGTCGCGGGAGGGTGGCCGTAGACGTCGGTAAAGAGAGTGTCGACGGCGACCTGCGCCGCCGGTTCGGCCTCGCGGACCGCGGCATCGATCGCATCCTTGATGTCGGCGCGGATCGCGGCTTCGCGGGCGTCGTCGAGGAATCCCGACTTCGCGAGGTACTCGCGGAAGCGGGCGATGGGATCGACCAACAGCCACGCGGGCACCTTCGATTCGTCGCGATAACGCGTCGGATCGTCGGACGAGGAGTGGCCGCCGCGGCGATAGGTCACGAGTTCGATGAGGGTGGGGCCGCCGCCGCTGCGCGCGCGTTCGAAGGCTTCGTTCGTCGCATTGACGCAGGCGAGGACGTCGTTGCCGTCGACGCGCAGCCCCGGCATGCCGTAGGCCGCGGCTTTCACCGCCACGCCGTCGCTCGCCGTCTGCGCGGAGAAGGGGACGGAGATGGCCCACTGATTGTTTTGGCAGACGATGACGCACGGCACCCGACCGACGGCCGCGAAGTTCATCGCCGAATGGAAATCGTTTTCCGACGTTCCGCCGTCGCCGATGTAGCCGAAAGTCACGGTGTCTTCGCCGCGGATCTTCGCCGCCCACGCGGCGCCGACGGCCTGCGGCAGCTGGGTCGCGATGGGCGACGACAGCGACACGAATCGGTGGGCGCCCGACGAAAAGTGCATCGGCATCTGCCGACCTTTTTGCGTGTCGAGCACGTTGCCGAACATCTGGCCGAAGTAGCGCGCGACCGGAAACCCGCGCATGAGCAGGATGCCGCCTTCGCGCAACGCGGGGAAGATCCAGTCGGACGCACGGGCGACGGAACCGGAACCGACGATCGCCGCCTCCTGCCCCGCGCTCGGGCCGAAGAACGCGATGCGGCCCTGACGCTGCATCATGAGCATCTTCTCGTCGATGGCGCGGATGAAGACCATCCAACGCCACAGATCGACGAGCCGCTCGGGTGCGAGCTTCGGGGCGGCTTCCGTCGCGGGGAGGCCCGCGACGGGCATGACGCGGCGGAGTTCCACGGATCAGCCGAGGAGAAGGAGGCCCGGATTGCCGAGCAGGCGCTTCAGGTCGACGAGCACGCGGGCGGCGGTTCCGCCGTCCACGACGCGGTGATCGAGCGTGATGGAGATATAGCCCATCTTGCGGATCACGATCTGACCGTCGACGACGACGGGGCGATCTTCCACCTTGTAGAGGCCGAGGATGGCCACTTCGGGGTAGTTGATGATCGGCGTCGCGAACAGTCCGCCGATCGAACCGGCGGACGTGATCGTGATCGTCGAACCCGTCAGGTCTTCACGCGCGGCCTTGCCCGTGCGGCCGAGCTCCGACAGACGGGAGATTTCCGCGGCCATGTCGAGCACGCCCCGTTGCGCGGCGTTCTTCACGACGGGAACCATGAGGCCGCGATCGGTGTCGAGCGCGAAGCCGATGTGGACGTCGCCGCGGAGGATGAATTCCGCGTTCGCTTCGTCGAGCGCGCCGTTGATCGTCGGGTGCTTCTTCGCCACGGCGCAGAGCGCCTTCATGACGAAAGGCAGATACGTCAACTTCGTGCCGCGCGTCGCGGCGTCGTCCTTGCCGGCCTTGCGGAGGTTGTCGATCTCGGTGAAATCGATTTCGTCGACCAACGTGAAGTGCGGCGCCGTGTAGAGCGAGCGCACCATCTGGTCGCCGATCGCGCGACGCAGGCCGCGGTACGGCGTCTTGGTGTCGTTCGGGCCGGCGGGCGTGACGAGGGCGGGGGCCGCCTTCGGTCGGATGAAGTCGCCGCCGGTCGTCCCGGCGCCCGCGCCGGAGAGCGCGGATTCGACGTCGGTCTTGAGGACGCGACCACGCGGTCCGGAACCCGCGAGCATGTTGATGTCGAGACCGTGCTCACGCGC
>CAIWVZ010000171.1 GCA_903916245.1 uncultured Planctomycetota bacterium
CCACGTGCCCGGAGTCGCCATGAGAAAGTCGCTTGTCGTCGCGTGCACCTTCCTCGCGTCGGTGCTGTCCGCCTGTGCCGTGTCCAAGCCGCGGCCGCAGGAAGCCCCGGCCGTCGCCTCTCCCGAACCCATGGGGACGGAGTTTCGCCTGATGCGGAATCCCGTCGTCTCTCCGGACGGCACCCGCATCGCGTTCAGCCATCAGGGCGATATTTGGGTCGCGCCGCTTTCGGGCGGGATGCCCGCGATGCGCATCACCGCACAGCTCTCCCGGGAAGATACCTGCCTCTGGACGCCGGATGGGCGTTCTCTCGTCTTCGCGAGCAATCGCTTCGGCAACAACGACCTTTTCGTCGTCGACCTGGTCGGCGGCGAACCCCGCCGATTGACCCATCATTCGGCCGATGATCGGCTGATGAGCCTCTCGCCGGACGGGAAGTCGGTTCGTTTCGTGTCGGAGCGTGAAGAGCAGGATCTTCGCCGCCACGCCAACCTGTTCGAGATCGCGATCGACGGGGGAACGGAGCGACGCGTGTCCGGCTACGCATTGACCGATGGTCGGGTCTCGCCCGACGGGACGATGCTCGCTTTCACCCGCGGAGCGGAATCGTGGTGGCGCAAGGACTACCGCGGGGCCGCGAATCTCGACGTCTACGTCGCGAACACCAAGGACGGGAGCGACTTCAAGGCGCTCACCACTTGGGAGGGCAACGACTTCGGCCCGATGTGGGCGACGGACGGACGCGGGGTCTACGTGACGCGCGAGAAGGACCGCGCGACCAACCTGTGGTTCGTCACGGTCGGCGGGAGCGAGACGCAGGTCACGAATCTTCCGACGCCCGGCGTGCGATTCGCCTCTCTGAACGCGCGCGGGACGCATCTCGCGTTCGAATCGGGAAGCGATATCCACACGCTCGAAATCGACCCCGCGAATCCGGCACGTCCCCTCGGCGAGCCGCGTCGGGTTCGGGTGTCGGGTTTCCTCGATCTCGATCAATCGAACGCGGAAGTGCGGGTTGCGAACGACGTCTCGGAGTATGCACTGTCACCGGACGGCAAGATGATCGCCTGCGTGAGCGGAGGCGAGATCTTCGTCATGGAGCGCAAAAAGGGTGACTTCCGCCGCACCCGCCGCGTCACCGATACGGCCGCGAAGGAACACGACATCTGTTTCTCGCCGGATTCAAAGTCGGTTCTGTTCGTTTCCGATAGCTCGGGGGAGGAGCAGGTCTGGCGCGTGAAGTCCGACGAGGCGGCGGAGACGCGTCTCACGCATGCCCGCAAGTTCGCGCTCGAAAAGGTCACCGAGACCCCGGGTGAAAAGTCGGGCCTCGAACTGTCTCCCGATCACAAGACGCTGAGTTACGTCCGCGGGCTCGGCGATCTCGTACTCGCCGACCCCGTGACGCTCGAAGACAAGAAGGTCCTCGACCGCGGGTTCTCGACGCCTTCCTACAACTGGTCGCCCGATTCGCGTTGGATCGTCTTGTCGAAGGACGACAACGACTTCAACACCGACGTGTGGATCCTCGATACGACGGGAGCGGAAGCGCCTTACAACGTGTCGCGTCATCCCGATGAAGACATGAGCCCCGCGATGGACGGCAAGGGACGCTTCATCGCGTTCATCACGAAGGACGGCCTTCTGAACGACACCGATCTCGCGATCGCCTGGTTGCGCAAGGCCGACGCCGAGAAGACGCCGCAGGACTGGGACGACGAATCGCCGTCGACCGGCGGTGCGGCATCGGCGCCGTCGACTCCGGCAGCCGCGCCCGGCACGACGCCGCCGGGAGCTCCGGGAGCGCCCGGCCCCGGGGGGGCGGGTGGCGGTCCCGGCCGTCGCCGTCGCGGAGGCGACGACACGTTCGAAGGGATGCAGGATCCGCCCCAGGAGGCGGCCGCCGAGTCGCGTCCCGCTTCCCGTGCGACGTCGCGTCCCGAGAAGAAGGTCGAGCCCGTCGTCATCGAGTTCAAGGGGCTCCACAAGCGCACGAAGAAAGTGGTGAGCGGAGAGGGCCGTCGTTCGACGCCCGCACCGTCTCCGGACGGGAAGTCGATCGCCTTCAATCAGCCCGGAACCGGCGGCGGTCTGATGATCGTCGGCTTCGACGGCAAGGACAAGAAAGCCCTGTCGCCGACCCCCGCGTCGCAACTCAAGTGGGACGGAGACGAGTTGTGGCACATCTCCGGCGGCGAAGTCGGCGCGATGTCGAAGTCCGGTTCGCGGACGGGGTACGCGTTGTCGGGTACGCGGACGCGCTCTCCGCGCGAAGAGCGCCGACTCGTCTTCCGCGAAGCCTGGCGCAAGATGCGGGATCACTTCTACGACGAGAAACTCCACGGCGCGGATTGGAACGCGGCCTACGCGCGTTTCGAGCCGATCGCGATGGATGCGACCACGAGCGAGGATCTCGCGATGGTGGTCACGCTCCTGCTCGGCGAACTGAACGGCAGCCATCTCGGATTCACGCCGTCGCAGCGTTGGACGTCGACGAATCCGTCGTCGACGGCGCAACTCGGCGTCCTCTGGGATTGGACGTACGCCGGTCCCGGACTGCGCGTGTCGCGCGTCTTGGGGGATACACCCGCCGCCCGCGAGAAGAGCAAACTGATCTCCGGCGACGTCGTCGTCGCGCTGGAGGATCGGCGCACCGACGATCCGAAGGCCAACGCATGGGCCGCCTTCGATCGTCTCGCGGGCAAGGAAGTCCGCGTCACCGTTCTTCGCGACGGTGCCGAGAAGGAAATCCTCATGACGCCGTCGGCGGGGTTGGGACAAGCCGTCTACAACGATCGCGTCGAGCGTCGTCAGGAAGCCGTCGCGAAGGCGACGGAGGGCAAAGTCGGCTACGTGCATATCGCGGCGATGGCGGAGGCCGAGTTCCTCCGCTTCGAACGCGAACTTTTCGCGGAAGGCGACGGTAAGTCGGCGTTGATCATCGACGTCCGCGGAAACGGCGGCGGATCGACGGCGGACTGGCTCTTCACCGTGTTGACGCAGGCCGATCACGCGATCACGCGTCCGCGCGGCGGTGGCGACGGCTATCCGCAGGATCGACGCATCTTCTCGGCATGGACGAAACCGGTCGTGGTCCTCTGCGACGAGTTCTCCTACTCGAACGCCGAAATCTTCAGCCACGGGATCAAGACGTTGAAGCGCGGTCCCGTGGTCGGTCAGACGACCTACGGCGCCGTGATTTCGACGGGAGCGTTCATGCTCATGGACGGCTCGTCGCTGCGGAACCCGTTCCGCGGATGGATCGCGAAGGGCAACATGAAGAACATGGAGAACAACGGCTGCGAGCCGGATTATCTCGTGATCAATACGCCCGCCGACGTTCTTGCGGGGCGCGATCCGCAACTCGACAAGGCGATCGAGTTGGCGCTCAAGGCCGTCCGCTGACGGCCCCGAGGGCATGAGAAAAGCCCCGGTCGCTTGCGCGGCCGGGGCTTCTTTTCTTTCGTGGGGGTCAGCGCGCGGCGAAAGCGGCGGCGCGGGCGGCGATCGCCTTGCCGACTTCGGAACACTTCGCGGCCTTCGATGAATCCGTCTCGAGGTCGTAGGTCAGCGGCTTGCCGTCCTTGAGCACCGAGACGACCGCCTCTTCGATCGCTTCCGCGGCCTTTGCGAGTGCGGCGTCGTTCTTCCGGTGGCCGAGCCAGGCGAGCCCTTCCTTCGCGGCGAGGATCATCGCCATGGGGTTGGTCTTGTCCATACCGGTGTACTTCGGCGCCGAACCGTGAATCGGCTCGAACATACCGTTGTTGTCGCCGACGTTGCAGCCCGCCGCCATGCCCATCCCACCCTGAAGCACCGACGCGAGGTCGGTGATGATGTCGCCGAACATGTTCGTGGCGACGACGACGTCGTACCAATCGGGCTTCATCACGAGCCATTGGGTGAAGGCGTCCACGATGGCCGTTTCCTTCTCGATCTCGGGATACTCCTTGCCGATTTCGAAGAAGATCTCTTTGAAGAGACGGCATCCGTGGAGGACGTTGTCCTTCACGATCGCGGTCACACGCTTCTTGCCGTCCGCGGGCGCCCCCGTCTTCCGGGCGCGGCACACCTCGAACGCCTTGCGGATGATGCGCTCGGATCCGCGGCGCGTGATGACGCGCGTGTCGATGGCGACTTGTTTCACGTCGCCGGGGGCGAGGACGCCGCCCGTCGGGCTGTACATGCCTTCGGTGTTCTCGCGGAGAATCACCATGTCGACTTGGCCCGGTTCCCACACCTGCTTCTGCTTGCCGTGGATGCGGTGAATGACGCCCGGATAGAGTTTCACGGGGCGGATGTTCGCGTAGAGATCCATCTTCACGCGGTTGCCGATGACGGGGGAATGCCCCGCCATGTGGCCGTTGCCCATGAGCACCATCTTCTTCGTGACGGGGTCATCCCATCCGACGGCACCGAGGAGGATGAGATCGGCGGCGCGGCATCGCTCGAGCGAGCCGTCCGGCCAGTCGGTCTTCATCCCGTTGTCGAGATACCACTTGCCGCCGCACGGGATCTCCGTGAACTTGAAGTCGAGCTTGAGCGGGCCCGACACGGCTTGGATCACGCGTAGGCCTTCGGCCATCACTTCGGGGCCGATCCCGTCGCCGGGCAGCGTCACAACGTCGTAGGTCATCGTCGGTCTCGGTCGAATCGTTGGGGGGGCTCAGTAGGCGCGCGCGAAAATCACGCGGCCTTCCGAGGGTTTGCCGGACACGGGATCCGTGCCCGGAGTCTTCATGGGAATGGGGCCGTCGGCCCCGTCGATCACGTCCGCGAGCGGAATGCAGCGGATGGTGGCCTTGGTTTCTTCCTTGATTTTCGCTTCGGTTTCCTTCGTGCCGTCCCAGTGCATCGCGTAGAAGCCGGGGCTTCTCTTCGATGGCGGTCTTGAACGCGGCGTAGTCGTCGCACGACCGGGTCTGAGCGGCGCGGAACGCGAGGGCGCGTTCGAACAACATCTTCTGCGCGGTCGCGAGGGCGTCGTCGAACCACGCGGGGGTGATGGCGTCCGCCGACACCACGTTCTTCGAACGCGGCGTCCGGGTCACCGCCATCACGGCGCGGTTGGCGAGATCCTTCGGTCCGACTTCGAGGCGGACCGGTACCCCGCGCTGTTCCCAGTGGAAGAACTTGTCGGGCGGACGGAGGCCGTCACGCAGGTCGAGGACGACGCGCTGCCCGGTGGAGCCGTAAGGCACTTCCAGGATTTCGCGCCCACCGCAGACCGCTTCCGCGCGGGCGACGGCGTCGGCGCCGACGAGGCGGGCCAAGAGTTCCTTGGCGTAGGCGAGCACGGCCGCCTTTTCGTCGTCTTTTCGGTAGATCGGGACGATCGCCGCGAGGACCGGGGCGACCTTCGGCGGGAGCACGAGACCGTCGTCGTCCGAGTGGGTCATGATCAAGGCGCCGATCAGGCGCGTGCTGACGCCCCACGACGTCGTCCACACGTGCGCGACCTTTTGGTCGCGCGTCTGGAACTTGATGTCGAACGCCTTCGAGAAGTTCTGACCGAGGTTGTGGCTCGTTCCGGCCTGAAGGGCTTTACCGTCCTGCATCATCGCTTCGATGCAGTAGGTGTCGTCGGCGCCCGCGAAGCGCTCGGCGGGAGATTTGCGGCCCCGGTGCACGGGAATGGCGAGCACGTTCTCCGCGACATCCGCGTAGACGTCGAGCATGCGCCGGGTCTCGGCTTCGGCCTCGTCCCACGTTTCATGGGCCGTGTGCCCCTCCTGCCACAGGAATTCCATCGTGCGGAGGAAGAGGCGGGTACGCATCTCCCATCGCACGACGTTCGCCCACTGGTTCACGAGGATCGGGAGGTCGCGCCACGACTGGACCCATTGAGCGTAGGTGTGGCCGATGATCGTTTCCGACGTCGGACGCACGATCAGGGGTTCTTCGATCTCGCCCTTCGGCTTGAGGCCGCCTTTGCCGTCGGGCTCGAGACCCGAGTGGGTGACCACCGCGCATTCCATCGCGAAGCCTTCGACGTGCTTCGCCTCCTTCGCGAGAAAGGACATCGGGATGAAGAGGGGGAAGTACGCGTTGACGTGCCCGGTCGCCTTGAAGCGGGCGTCGAGTTCGCGTTGGAGGCCTTCCCACACCGCGTACCCGTGGGGCTTGATCACCATGCAGCCGCGCACGGGGGAATAGTCCGCCATGCCCGCGGCGTTGATGACGTCGAGGTACCACTGGTTGTAGTCCTTCGTGCGGGGGGTGATGTTCGTCGCCATGCGTGCGCTCCTCCGCGGTTGCGGAGGGCGATGTTCCCAACCGGGGGGAGGTGGGAAAAGGTGGACGTGTGGGCCGATTCGCGGTGTTTTTCCCAAGGAAGGCCTCAAGCGGCGGGACGGGGTTCCGAGAATGGGGGCAACCAGGGATCTCGGCGGCGCTCGCGCCGCACTCGCCGTCACACGAGGAGGCCCCTGCCGCACGCAAAAAACGGAGGGAGCGACGCGGCCTTCGCGCGTCGCAGATTCGGTGAAGCGTCGTCGGGGGCGACGGATCGAAAGGTCCGCCACCCCCGACCCTTTTCCCACGGGGGATCCCTCGATCGTCCGGAGACGACGCCGACGAAGCCCCGAGTTCCGGCGTCGTTCGGGTTCACGCTCTAGCCGGGGGCTTGTGGATCCCGATGGGTGAGGTACACTTCGCGCCGCTTCGTCTCGCACGGTCAAACGTGCGCGGGCGTCAGCGAACGGGGGCGTAGCGCAATTGGTTAGCGCACCAGACTGTCGATCTGGTGGTTGCGGGTTCGAGTCCCGTCGCCCTCGCTGAGCAGGCCCTTCCGGCAACTCCCGGGAGGGCCTGTTTGTTTTCTCAGGCGTCTGCCGTCGACCGAGGAAGGATCGAAGCGGGGACGTTACGGACGATCGTCGGTGTCGGAATCACACGATCGTGGAGCTTTGTTCGAGAGTCCTTCAGTTTTCGATTGTGCGACGACAGGCGATCCCATTAAAACGGGACTATACGAAAAAAGCGAAGCCTGTCGCTTTGCGTTCCTTTCACCCTATCGACGCTCCACAGTCGTGGAGTTCCCGTCGAAGAAAGTCGCGACCCCCCCCCCATGGCGATGCGTGACGGTGTTCAAGTGCAGGTCCAAACGAATCCTGTTCGATCGACGTCGAACCCGGCCCTCGCCGGATCGGCGCCTCCCAAACAGGTCATGTGGCTTCTCAACGCCGTCTTCCCGGATGTGCTGTGGATCTACAACATCGACGCGGATCGCACGGAGTTCTTGAGCAGCGCCTTCGAGCGCGTCTGGGGACGACCTGTTGCCGATATTCTGCAGGATCCCGATGCCTGGATGCAGTCGGTGCATCCCGACGACCTTTCCGCCGTCAAGAAGGCGCTCGGAGAATCCGAGAAGTCGGGCATCTATCGGGCGACCTATCGGGTCATCCACAAGGACGGGACGGTGCGCACCGTGGTGGACGAAGGACACCGGGTGACCGCCGCCGACGGTTGCCGTTACATCCTGGGTGTGGCGCGCGATCTCGGGCGTTCGCTCGCGATCGAACGCAAATTGGGGCGAGCCGAACAACTTCGGGGTCTCGCATCGCTCTGCAGCGGCCTCGCGCACGACTACAACAACATCTTGGCGTCGGTATCGGCGTCCGTGCAGCTCGCCGTCGCGCGCCTCGAAGAGGGGAGTCCGGCGGAACGGGCTTTGCGCCCGATCCGAAGCGAACTCGAACGTGCGGCGGAACTGACCGGACGGCTCGCGGCGGTGGCCGGGAAAGGGGCCTTCGAGTTCGTCGGCACGGATCTCGGGCGGGATTTCCCCGCATTGGCGGCGGCGGCCCACGCGGTCGCTCCGAGGCTCGACGTCGAAGTGTCGACGGGCGGCGCCCCGTTCCATGCGGATATCGACCGTCGTCAAGTCGGTCAGATGATCGCGAGCCTCGTCCGCAACGCGGCCGAAGCCTCCGCATCGACTCCGAACGGTCGCGTCGCTCTTCGACTCGTCGCCGAAACGGTCTGTGCCCCTTCCTCGATCGTGGTGGACGTGGGCGTGCTTCATCGCGGCAACTATGCGGTGATCGAAGTTGAAGATCGCGGTATCGGCATGTCGCGGGAGATTCGCGAGCGCTTGTTCGAGCCGTATTTCTCGACGAAGTTCGCCGGCCGAGGTCTCGGGCTCGCGGCCGTCTCCGCGATCGTGCTCGCGCACGACGGGGCGATACGCATCGAGACGACCGAAGGTCGCGGCACGAAGGTGCGCGTGTGGATGCCGTCGTCGTTGCGTGTCGGCGTCGCGTGCGACGGGATCCCGACCGGACCCGTAGACTCGCCCGAGTCATGCCCACTTTCGACCCCCGACTCCTCTTGTCGCAACGGACGAACCACCTCCGTGAAGCCGGTCTCCTTCGTCAACTCACCCTGAAGGTCAACGCCCTACCCGACGGCATCAACCTCGGGCAGGGAGTGTGCGACCTCGATATGCCCGAAGAACTGCGCGACGCGGCGATCGGGTCCATCCGACGCGATCGGGCGACGTACACGCCCTTTCCGGGAATTCCTGAATTGCGGGAAGCGATCGCCGCGCGAACCCTTTCGCGCTACGGCCTCGATTACGGGGCCGAGGGCATCTGCGTCACGGTCGGGGCAAGCGCCGCCTTCGCGGCGACGTTGTTCACGCTGATCGATCCCGGCGACGAACTCGTCCTCTTCGAACCGTTCTATCCCTACCACCTGTCGCTCGCGAAACTCGCCGGCGCCGTGGTGCGCACGATCCCGCTCGGGCATGACGGTGCCGTGCCCTTCGACGCGTTGAAGGCGGTCCTCGGACCGAAGACGAAACTCGTCGTCGTCAACACGCCGTCCAATCCCATCGGCAAGGTCTGGTCGCGCGGCGAACTCGAAACGTTGTCGGATCTCCTCGCATCGACGCCGACGATGGTGGTGACCGACGAGATCTACGAAGACCTCTGTTTCGACGGTCGCCGCCACGTGCCTCCGGCGACGATTCCCGGGCTGTTCGATCGAACGGTGACGATCTCGGGACTATCGAAGGCCTATTCGATCACGGGCTGGCGTCTCGGTTGGATCGCGGCCCCGGAGGTCGTGACGCGGGCGATCGGCCCGGTGTTCGACATCATGTGCGTCTGCGCTCCGCGGCCGTTTCAACATGCCGCCGTCGAGGCGCTCCGTACATTGCCGGAAGCGTGGTACGGGGCACAGTGCGAAGGCTACGCGCGCCGCCGTTCGTCGCTCGCCGACGCGTTGCGGACGGCCGGCTTCGTTCCGCGCATCCCGGAAGGCGCCTATTACATGGCCGCCGACTATTCAGGCGTATTTGGAAACATGACCCCGCGCGAGGCGTGCTTCGCGCTTCTCGATCGGTTCCACATCGGAGCGATCCCGTCGGATCTTTTCTACGCCGATCCCGCCCATGCGGCGCGATTCCTGCGATTTCAGTTCGCGGTCGAAGAGCCGGTCCTGCGCGAAGTCGGGCGCCGCATGGCGGCGGGCGGCGTCTAGCGCAGTCGGAAGTCGGGTGGCTGCGGCGCGAAGATGCGTCCCGGCTTCGGCGTGAGATCCGCGCGACGTTCCGGAGCGGCGAACGCCGCTGCCGCGGCGAAGACGTCGTCGATCGACGCATCGAGGCCCGCGCCGCGTTTGAACCACTCGTCCCGCCAAAACAACCATGCGGGCGCGGAGACGACGTCGCCACGGACGGTGACGGCCCCCGGCGCATCGAAGAACGCGCGGCTGCGCGCGGCGAGCCAAACTTCCTGGGCCGCGCCCACGGGAATCGTCGGTGCGTAGGGAAGGAGGAACTTCGCGGGGCCTCCGAGAGCGAGGATCACGCGGGGGTCGCGGGTGGATTTCGGAAGCGACTGGGTGATGATTCCGTGAAGCGTCGTGCCTTTTCCGCCGATGACGAAGGATCGACCGCGGAAGAATCCGGCACCTTCGACGACCGAATAAGTGACCGGGATATCGAGAAGATCGTCGATCGGCCCGGCCAAGAGCACCGTTTTCACCGACATCGCGTCGAAGGCGCGCAGCCAGTAGGCGATGGCGACGGTGGGGTCGGAGAATTTCTCCGGATGCGACGTCGGTGACACGGCGGCGCAGGCGGCGAGATAGGCGTCGAGTTCGGCTTCGGATGTCGGCGCGGCGCGTACGCCCGCGAAGTCGAAGCGGCCGTCGGGGGTGAGATGGCGGCCGAAGAACGCGTCGAGGGCGTCGGGGCGCCACGGGCCATCGAGGAGACCCGCCGTGGGTGCGACGGTCGGCTCGAAGCGCTTCGGTTTGATCGCGCGCGTGTAGAAGAAAAAGAAGGTCGCGATCGTCAGAATCAAAAGGACGACGACGACTTTTCCGATGCCGCGCATGGCGGGAGACGATAGCATCGCCCCGCCATGGAAGACGGACGGATCCGGTTGGGACGCGGTGCGATCGAAGCATGGATCGACCCGAAAGGAGCCGAACTGAAAGCCCTTCGGAAAGACGGCTTGCCGTATCTCTACGAGGGCGACGCACCCGGGTTTTGGCCGAAAAGCGCGCCCCTGCTCTTCCCGGCGGTAGGTCGTTCGACGGGTGACGCGTGGGCTCTCGGCGACGGCCGCGTCGTGACGATGCCGCGGCACGGGTTCGCGCGCGATTGCGGATTTGACGTCCTGAGCGTTTCGGAGTCCGGGGCGGTCCTCGAATTGCGCGCGTCCGACTCCACACGGACCCGGTATCCGTTCGACTTTCGACTCGTCGCGCGGCATCTCGTCGACGCCGGTGGGTTGCATGTCCACTACCGCATCTCGAACGAAGGCGGGATGCCGATGCCGTTCTCCTTCGGACTTCATCCGGCGTTCCGTTGGCCGATCGACGGCGTTCATGCCCCGCGCGAGTCCTGGCGTCTGAGATTTCCGAAGGCGTTTTCGGCGGAGCGCCATGTGATCGACGCCGACGGCTATCGGACGGGCGCGACGGTACCGTGCATCGACGGCGATCGTCATGCGCTTCGGGATGCGGATTTCGCGGCCGACGCGATCGTGCTGCGCGATCCGCCGTTTTCGTCGGTGCGCCTCGAATGCGACGACATTCCGACGGCGGTCGAGGTGCGCTTCACGAAGGCGTCGTGGATCGGTTTTTGGACGCAGCCCGGCGCACCCTTCGTGTGTATCGAACCGTGGTGGGGCGTCGCCGCCTGCGCGGGGGATTCGGGCCGCGTGGAAGAAAAAGAGGCGATCCGATGGATCGCCCCGGGAGAGGCGGAAGCCTTCGAAATGGCCGTCCGCCTCGAATAGTCGTCGCGCGTTTTACTTGAACAGCGTGTGGCAGTCGACGCAGGTCTGCACCAAACCGTCGGCGGCTTTCTTGAACGCCTCGGGGTCCTTGGAGAAATCCGGCAGCGCGCGCGTGCCGTCGAGGCTCGCCTTCACGATGCGGTCATATTCCTGCGGATTGCGTTCGCGCTTCTTGTGCTCCGTCCACTTGATGCGTTCGAGGACGTTCGTCATGCGGGCGGCGAATTCGAGGACCGCGTTCGGATCCGCGGCGTCACCCTTCGCCCACTTCTCGAGCTTCTCTTCGGCGTGCAGGCGTTCGATCATTTCCATGCCGTTGTGAAGGGTGGTCGGATTGTTGCGCAGTTTGAGTTCCGCGATCTTCGCGTAAACGGGGCCGGATGTCTGTTTCGCGGGGATCTCCACCGGCATCGCGTCCGGTGCGAAGGTCGCCGTCGCGGGCACTCCTTCCGCGGCTTTCGCCGGGGCCTTCGGCGGCGCGGGAACCCCTTCGGCCGGCTTCGTCGGTGCCGCGGGGGCGACTTCCACCGCGTTGGCGGAAGTCATCGGGACGGCCTGCGCCGGTTCGGTGGACGACGCGTGCTGCGAACAGGCCGAAGCGAGTACGACGATCGGGAGGATGAGAAGGGTGCGTTTCATGGGTTGGGCTTCCATTGGGGCCATACGGTACGAAAACAGCCGCCCTCCCCTCGAGGAGTGCGGCTGCGGCCATGAATCCGGGTCACTTCGCGGGGACGTAGGCGCGAAGTGCGGTCGCGAGGGCGGCGCCGTCCTTGCCGACCAGGGCTTCGACTTCCTTCGCGGCCTCTTCGCCCGTCCACTTCGAGCGAACGAGTCGCCATCCGGCGATCACCGCCGACGTCGACGCGAGATCGGATCCGAGGACGAGGAGTTTGTCGGCACCCGTGACGTCGAGCACCGATTTCGCGGGCCCCGCCGTGGCCGCCGTGAATGTGGAAGGAGCGGCGAAAACGGTGGCGTCGAACCCGGCGGCGCGCACCTTTTCCGCCGTGGCGTCGTCGCCGTTCACGAGCACGATGCGGGTGACGCCGAGCTCCTTCGCCGCCTTCATGGCGGCGTCGCCGGTCGTGCCGGTCGCCCGATACACGCGGGGCGTGATTTCCACGAGGTTGGCGAGGCCGTCCTTCGCCGGGAGGGGACGGTGCGCGACCGCCGGATCCGGGCGGTACTTGGCGATCGTTTCGTAGAGCCCCTTGTAGCGGGGAGAGCAGCCGAGTTCGAACATCTCGGCGACGGCTTCGTCGGACGAGAACCCTTCGAACGTCATGCGGAACACGGCGACGGCGGCGCCGCCGCGGTGCTTGCCGTGGTGGCAGTGCACGTAGGTCGTGCCGTCGAGATCACGGTAGGCCGCGACCAATTTGTCGATGACCGGCTTCGGGAGGCCGGAGTACTCCGTCGCGACGTTGCGCATCGCGATGCCGGCGGCTTTCGCCGCTTCGGTTTCGTTCAGGTCCGGCTCTTCGACCGAAAGAATCGTCTTCACACCGATCTCAGAACCAAATTCAACAGTAAACTGCAACAACTTCTGACTCCACTCTGGTGCTTCTGCGGCGGTGATCAAGCCAACACGGATATCCAACTTCTCAAAATCTGCGTACTCGATGGTAGATTTCATCTGCATCCTTCGGTAATATCTATCAGTAACCAAGTTATTTTACACGAAAATCTGACG
>CAIWVZ010000172.1 GCA_903916245.1 uncultured Planctomycetota bacterium
CGTCTTCAGATAGTCGAATGCGACGCCGTCGAATTTTCGCAGAGAAGCGAAGACGACGGTGCGGGCCGGCATGTTCACGCCGAGGGCGAACGTCTCCGTCGTGAACAACAGGCGGATGAGGCCGGTGGTGAAAAGCCGCTCCACGATTTCCTTGTGGATCGGTAGCATCCCGGCGTGGTGGTAGAGGACGCCGCGGTCGGCGAGGGCGCGCAAAGCGGCGAATCCGTCCTGTTTGAGGACGCCGTATTTGGCGCCGAGATCGTCGAGCATCGCATGGACGCGGGTGCGCTCGTCGTCCGAAAGAAGATGGCGTTTCCGATTCTTGCGCGCGCGGCTCTCGCATTCCTTGCGGGAAAAACAGAAGACGAGCGTGGGGAGTTTTCGTTCCTTCTCGAGGACGTCGAGAATGTCGACCGGCTTCTTCCTGCGACGCTTTCGAACGGCGAGCGCCTCCGGAAGCTTGTCCTTCACTTCGGTGAACTTGCAGGCGCCGAGTTCGGGGATCCATGCCCAATGGCGCAACGGAACCGGACGCTCGTCGGTGCGCACCAGTTCGACCGGGTGTTCCCGAACCTTCTCGATCCACGCACGAAATTCTTCGAGGTTCGAAATCGTCGCCGACAGTCCGACGAAACGCACCGACGGCGGTGCGAACATGATCGACTCTTCCCACACGGAGCCGCGGTCGTCGTCGCCGATGTAGTGGACTTCGTCCATGATGACGGTTTCCACCGACTCGAAACGCCCCCGATCTTCGAAGAGCGTGTTGCGGAAAATCTCGGTCGTCATGATCAGGATCGGCGCATCGCCGTTGATCGTGACGTCTCCGGTCATGAGGCCGATCTTGTCGCCGTGCGTGGCGCGAAAGTCGCGAAACTTCTGATTCGACAACGCCTTGATGGGAGCGGTGTAGATGGCCTGCGCGCCGCGAGCGATCGCGCCCTCGATCGCCCATTCCGCGATGACCGTTTTCCCGGCGCCGGTCGGCGCGGAGACGATGACGGACTTTCCCGCCTCGAGCGCCCGAATGGCGTCTTCCTGGAAGGGGTAGAGCGTGTAGCCGCGGAATTCCATCGCTTCGACCCTAGCCCCCGGGTCCCCGGGCCGCAATGCGTCGCGTTGGCGCGCCCGTTCCGGCGTCGTACGATGGAGGTCGCGAATCGCGAGGTGAAATCGTATGTCGGGTCACAACAAGTGGGCGGGAATCAAGCACCGCAAAGCCGCCGTCGACAAGAAGAAGGGCGCCGCGTTTTCCAAATACGCCCGCATGATCATGTCCGCCGTGAAGCAGGGCGGTCCCGACCCCGATTCGAACTTCAAACTTCAGTTCGCCGTGGAAAAGGCCCGAGCGGTCAACATGCCGCGCGAGAACATCGAACGGGCGATCAAGCGCGGGGCGGGGGACGGTGAGGGCGAATCGTTCGAGGACCTCGTTTACGAGGGCTACGGACCGGGCGGAGTCGCGTTTCGCGTGGACGCCTTGACCGACAACCGCAACCGCACCGCGCCGGAAATGCGTTCGATCTTCGAGTCCCACGGCGGTCGCATGGGAACGGCGGGTTCCGTCGCCCGTTTGTTCACGGCGCTCGCGGTGTTCAGGGTTCCGGCGACCGGTCTCTCCGAAGAGCGCGTGATGGAAATCGCGGT
This sequence comes from uncultured Planctomycetota bacterium, assembly GCA_903916245.1. Taxonomy (GTDB): domain Bacteria; phylum Planctomycetota; family CAIWVZ01; genus CAIWVZ01. The sequence continues at coordinate 1,648 of CAIWVZ010000172.1, forward strand.
CGACGGCGGGGCGGACGATTTCGCGCTCGAAGGCGATGCGTGGGTGCTGAAGGCTCCGGCCGCCGGATTCGTGGGTGTCCGCGACGCGCTCGTTCGCGCGAAACTCACGCCGTCTTCGGCGGGGATCGAGCAGGTCCCCAACATGACGACCGCCGTGAACGACGAAGAGACCGCCCGCAAATTGCTCGCGCTCCACGACGAACTCGACGAGAACGACGACGTTCAGAACGTGTGGATGAACGCGGACATTTCCGACGCCATCATCGCCAAACTGAACGCCTGACTCTCAGGGCGACGACGGTTTGGTTTCCGCGGCGCGGGCTTCCGCGCGGCGACGCTCGAGTTCGCGTCCGATGTCGGCACCGATCTGCGTGCCTTTGAGGTCGTAGAAGCGCCAGCAGGAGCGGTAGCGGAGTTCGTAGACGTCGTCGGGAGTGAACACGCCGCGTTCCGCCACGAGGTCGCTCGC
>CAIWVZ010000173.1 GCA_903916245.1 uncultured Planctomycetota bacterium
CGGCGATCGTCGCCGGGAACTCGGCAACCTCTTCGGCGCTCGCGCTCGTGATCCATCAGATCAACGACGCGTTCGCCGGAACGGCCCCGAGCACGTTCGCGACCTCGTACCTCTACAACGCGACGTTCTGATCCACTCGGTTCGATGCCTCAGCCCGGCCCGCTCACGCGGCGCCGGGCTGAGCGTTTTTATGGGGTGCCGGAATTTCTCGGAGTTCGTGAGGGGGGATCCCTACCAATCGTGTTTCCTTTGATGCAGCGCGGATGGGCCGCGCGGGCAATGCGAGCGCGGGTGCGGGCAAACTGTGGCGAAAGCTGCAGCGGGTTGTTCAGTCGACCTGGGGGGGCCTTCACCCGCTCTCGCTTTTTAAAGCCCTGAACGACCTGCGGTTAAGATGGTTGCGGGCCCTCGGAGGACGACATGCGTCGGAGCGGTTGGATCCTGGGGATGGGGTTGACGGCTGCGGTCGCGGTGGGGCAGGTTCCCTACGGCACCGGGTTCGCGACGCTGCCGAGGCAGATGCCGACTCTGGATTCGAACGGGGCGTGGTCGGGGCACTCGACCCACGCGTTTCGCGTCCGCGGGGCGCCTCCGTCGACCTTCGGTGGATTGGCCCTTTCGACGGCCGCCTACGGTCCGTCACTCTTCTCTCCGGTCATCATCGGCGTCGATCCTTCGGAGCTGATTACGTTCCTTCCGATGACCTCCGATGCGGCGGGGGAGGCGACGCTTCCGTTCCCGATTCCGCTCCTTCCGTCGACGAGTTTCGCCGGAGCGTCGTTCTTCTCACAGGCTGCGTTCGCGGATGCGACCATGCCGTTCGGTTACGCCTTCACGCGTGCATTGGCGTCCGAAGTTGCGCTGGAGCCGCGCGTGTTGGTCTGTTCGTACTCCAGCCTTTCATCGCACAAGTGGTTCGTCCTCGATCCGTCAATGCCGACATTGAATACCGTCGGAACCGGGTCGTGGCCGAATTCGCTGCCACCCGCGGGCGCCGTCTTCGGAGCGGGCGAGCGCCATGCGTTCGTCGCGCGGACGGTGTATTCGCCACCCAACACCATCATCGACACCATCGACATGGCGACGGGGACGACCACGGTCGCTTTCGTCCTGCCGCAGTACCCGATCGCGGCGTTGGCGTACGATCCGTTCAACAAGATGGTTTGGGGCTATTCGGAAGCTGCCAACGGCACTTTGGCGGCCATCTCGGCCGATCCCGCGGACCCGATGTTCGGCACTCTGCAGTCGCTTTTCACCAACCTCGGGACGCCGCAACTCACCGGCATGGCGATTTTCCCGGATCGCGGGCGCCTTTTCGTCGTCGCTTCCGCGGCTCCGTTGATGGTCGAACTCGACATCGATCCTTATTCCTCGACCTACGGGACGAAGGTCGCGCAGCATGCGATTCCCTTCGGACCGACGATGACGGGCGTCTACGGAGTCGCCGGTACCACCGCCGGAAACGGCCAACTTCTGCTCACGATTCAGGGCGCGGCACCCCACTTCAGCGAAATCGCTCGATTCGACGTGACGGTCGGCGCATTCATCGACCACAACCCCGCGACGCCGACGATCGACGCGATCGGATCCATGTCGTCACCGCCGGTGGCGTTCGCCGGTTCGTACGCTTCCCACATCGCGGTCTCCGGAGACGGCACGCGGGCGTTGGTCGTCGGAAGCTACGGGACCTCGCGGTTGCAGGCCCTGGCGCTCGACCCGAGAAACCCCGATGCATGGGGGATCTCGACGGTGACCAGTTCGCTCGGTCTCGGGGCGATTCTCGATGTCGGATTCCTTCCGGATCCGAACCTCGCCGTCTTTACTTCTCAACTTAACGGTCGCGTCACTCTCCTCGACGTCGCGACGGATACCATCATCGCGACACGGACGTTGGCGTCCGTCACCGGAGACCCTCTCCACCTTTGCCTCGGTCGTTGATGGGAGTTGTTCGTGAGCCGACTCGCCAAGGATCCCGCCGCCCTCCGCGACGTATCCCGTAGGGCATTTTTCCAAATCGCGGCGTCCGTCGCCGCTTTGCCGGTGATGGATCGTGCGGCGTGGGCGCTTCCCGCCGCGGCGCGTCTCGCCGACGATCCCTTCACGTTGGGGGTCGCTTCCGGCGATCCCTCGCCGACGGGGGTCGTTCTCTGGACGCGACTCGCTCCGAAGCCGCTGCAGCTCGATGGTGGAATGACC
>CAIWVZ010000174.1 GCA_903916245.1 uncultured Planctomycetota bacterium
CCGTCGCCACGACGTTCTTCACCGGATCTACGCCCGAACCGACCGAGGATCCTACGGGTACATGGTGCGATCGGGGCTGACGAGCCTCCCGGAAAGTTGGGACGCACAACCCGGCGGCGGGAACAGCATGAACCACTGCATGCTCGGCCACCTCGTCGAATGGCATTTCGCCCACGTGGCGGGATTGCGTCAAGCCGACGGCGACGTCGGATGGAAACGCGTCGTCGTGGAACCGAATCCGGGAGACCTCGATGCGGCGGAAGCGTCGTTCGTGAGTCCGTCGGGCCCGATCCGCGTCGCATGGCAATCCGACCGTGGACCGACGACGACGTCCTTCCGGCTTTCCGTCGAACTTCCCGACGGAGTCGAGGCCGAAGTCCGACTTCCCGACGGAACCGTCTATCGGCAGACGGGTGGCGACGACACCTACGGTTCGACGTCGCGGCGCGTCACGCGGGGCTGAAGCCTTCGTCCGTCGAGGTCGACGGATTCCGACGCGTGTCGCGATGATCGGGACGATCGGGCGGCAACGCGTCGACCCACCCCCCGCGCGCCTCGGGGACGGCATCGCAGTAGGCCAAATACGGCTTGATGTCGAGGATCGGAGTGCCGTCCAACAGATCGAGACCACGGACGCGAATCACCGTTCCCCGAATCGAAACGACCTCCAACACCGACAGCGCCAACGCGTTCGGGCGATGCGGAGAGCGCGTCGCGAACAGTCCGCGCTTCACCGTATCCCGCGGTGGGACCACCTGCGGCTTCCAACCGCGCGAGTAGTTGAACCATCCGAGAACCCAGATGTGGCTGAAGCCCTTCAGATCCTTCAGGAGGTTCTGAAGGCCCGGCTTGAGCACGAGATGCCCTTCCGCGACGACGCCCGTTCCGGGTTGCCGCGGAGTCCCGTCATGGACCTTGAACGGAGAGCGCACGACGCCCACCGGTGTCACCGTGAACGCGGCATCGTCGGGGAGGTCGTAGCGTGGCGTCGCGGCCATGCGACGAGGCTAGCGCGGGCCGCACGCGGAAGAAACCGCCGGGAAACGAATCGTCGCGACATCTAGCGCGGCGGACGAGACGCATCCGACGTGGAGCAATTTTCCCGCGCGATGTCGGCCTCGGCGGCGATGTGCCCGAAACTCGCCCACGACGTCTTGTTGACCACGGCCCACAATCGCCGTGTCCCTTCGACCTGTTCTCCCCGCATCCGACTGAAGCGTGCGAGTCCGTAGCCGATGGTGGCCCGATCGACGGAGAGTCCGAGCGGGCCGTCCTTCGGGATCAACGACGACTCCGGACGCTTGCCCGCCCAAACGAGTTGCAGATTCCAATAAGACGTGTTTTCTCTCACGTCCATTCCTCCAGCCTCGTCGGGGGCCCGGATGAGGGCGAGCGCCGTCGCGAGTCCCGCCTTGTCCCCGATGCGTTCGAGCGACAGACACAGCCACCAATTCGCGGCGACGATCGCGTCGTCGTTGCCTCCGAGCGCCACCGCGCGCGCGAAGACGTCGGAGGAGGTGTCGAAGTCGCCTTTCAGGTAGTAAGCGAGGCCGAGGTGATAAAGGATGTTGCCCTTCAGGGACGAACGCGGCGGGACACCGGGGGTCGGAGCTCCGTCGGGCTCGACCACGTCGGCCGCGTCGCGCGCGAGTTCCCATGCGCGTTCGAGATCCACGATCGCGGCGGCGAAGTCCCTGAGCGTAATCCGGCGATGCCCGCGATGACGCAGCAATGCGGCGTCCTGCGGAAAGCGGACGATCGCCGTGTCGTAGACCCCGATGGCTTCGCGGAAGCGGCCGAGGTAGCCGAGACGCCGACCGACCCACACCCACGTGTCGGGGTCGGCGGGCGCGGCATCGCGGCGAGCGACGGCCGATGCAAGTTCCGCTTCGAGACGCGCCGCACGTGCGGGTTCGATCTCCGGGCGCACGAGGGGCGTGCCGAGCAACGACGTGCCCTCTCCGACGTCGACGGCCCGCGTTTCCGGTGCGGTCGACCCGCAGCCGACGCCGAACCAAAGGGCTCCGACCACCACGGCCCACAGTCGCTTCGACATGCCTCACCTCTCCGGGCGTCGCTGCCCGCGAACGAACGCCTGTAAGATACGCCCATGCGCACGCATCCGATGTTCCCGTCCGCGGTCGGTTTCTTGCGAAGGTCGTTCGTCCTTTGCGTGCTCGCGATGTCGCTCGCGGCGCAGGACGCGATTTCCTTCGACGTCTCCTACTCGAAGGATGCGTTCGCGGGTCCGTTCAGCGGCCGCGTCGTCCTCTACTTCGCGAAGGGGAAGTCCCAACGGGAACCCAGACTCGGATCGAACTGGTTCAACCCACCTCCGATGCTCGCGATCGACGTGAAGGACCTGCCTGCGGGGAAATCGATCACGGTGGGCGGCGCCGAGACGATCCGCTTCCCGCGAGACCTCGCCACCTTCGAGAAGGGGACGTGGAACGTGCAGGCCGTTTTCGACCGAAATCTCGGAGGACGGGCCATCGGAAGTGCGGCGGGCAACCTCAAATCCGACGCGGTGGCGTTCGACGTCGGCGGAGACGGAGCGGCGCGTGCCACCGTCAAGGCGAACGCCGTCATCACGGCCCGCCCGTTCAAAGAGACGAACCGCGTCAAGGAACTCGTGGTGCCTTCCGCCAAACTCACGGCGCACTACGGCCGCCCGACGTCGGTGAAAGCCGCCGTCGCGCTTCCGGAAGACTACGACGCGAGCGCCTCGCGCCGTTGGCCCGTGATCTACGAAATCCCCGGGTTCGGAGGACGCTACGGCGCGTGGAGCGGCAACGAGACGCCGCGCGGCACGCAACGCGACGGCGAGTCCTTCATCCACGTCCTCCTCGATCCCGAATGTCCGGGGGGGCATCACGTCTTCGCCGACAGCGCGAACAACGGTCCCTGGGGCACCGCTCTCGTCACAGAATTCCTTCCCGCGTTCGAATCCGCGTACAAGGCGCATCCCGCGCCGGAGGGCCGGTTCCTCACCGGTCATTCGAGCGGCGGATGGTCGAGCTTGTACCTGCAGGTGACCCACCCGAAGGTCTTCGGCGGTACGTGGTCCACGTCACCCGATCCCGTCGACTTCCGAGACTTTCAACGGATCGATCTGACGTCGGCGAAACCGAACATGTTCGTCGATCCCGAAGGTGGCGTTCGCCCCCTCGCCCGCCAAGGGAACCGCGTCATGGTGACCTACAGAGCCTTTTCCGACATGGAGCGCCCGCTCCGCGGAGAACAGCTCGAGTCGTTCGAGTACGTCTTCAGTCCCAAGGGGCCGGACGGAGCACCGATGCGACTGTGGAACAGGGATACGGGCGAGGTGGACACGAAAGTGGCGGCCTCGTGGAAGCCGTATGACATCGGGCTGACGCTCCGCACGCGGTGGAAAGAACTGGCTCCGGATCTCGTGGGGAAGATCCGCGTCGTCATGGGCAACGACGACACCTTCTATCTCGAAGGGGCCTGCCGACTGCTCAAAAAGGACCTCGAATCGATGGGTGCGGACGCTTCCGTCCAAATGCTGCCCGGCGACCACGGCTCCGTCCTGACGAAGGCCGTGCGGGACGGCATCAACAAAGACATGGCCGACGCCTGGCGCAAAGTGCGGACGAATAAAGCGCCGAACCCGTAAGGTTTCGCATCGCGGGGCGAATTGCCGAAAAGACGATCACCACGCGATCGCGGAACATGTCCCAAAGAAAACGAGAAAAAAACGGCGCGTCCTTCGCAGCCGAAAGCACGAAGGCGTCCGGGCCGGAAACTCCGACCGAGCCGCGATCGGTTCGGGTGCGCCGTTGGATCGACGCCCGATTCGCCGTCATTCTCCTCGCTCTGACGGCATTGTGGTGCATTCCGCGAGTCGCCTACTATCGCGACGTCGTCGACAATGAACTGTCGCTGTTCAACGAGTGGCCCGATTCCGACAACGCCTTCTTCATCGAATGGGCGGGGCTCATCGCCAAGGGAGACCTCCTTTCGAAATCGGGACCACATCCGTTCCACCAATGGCATGAGGCCATGGCGAATGCGTGGTTCAAGAACCACCCCGAGCGAAAGGCGGAGATCCGCGGCACGCTGCCTGCGGACGCCTCCGACCGGGATGTCGCCGTGGCGCTATGGCGACATTGGTACGGCGGTGTTCGGCTTCATCAGGAGCCCCTCTACCCCTACCTGTTGGCGGCCTGCCACCTGGTGTCATCCGACCCGGTCATGCTCATGTGGGGGCTTCAATCGATCGCGGGGCTTTTGATCGGTGTCCTGCTCGTCGACCTCGCGCGTCGCATGTTCGGCGGCCTCGAAGCCGTCATCGCCGGGGTCGCGTACACATTTTGCACCTTCGTCATGTTCCACGAGCAGACGATGCTTCGCACGACGTTCATCACCTTGGCGACCCTCCTGATGGCTCGCGAGGGTTTCCTCCTCGCTCGACACTGCTCGTGGGCAGGATGGGTACGCTTCGGACTTTGGTGCGGACTCGCGGTGCTTCTCCAGTCGGCGTGCGTCCTCTACCCGGTTCTGTTCGCCATCTGGTGGATTTGGCACAAGCGACGAGAGTCCATCGCCGTACGTATTCGCGGACCCGCGATCTCCGCGGCGGTCATGGGACTCCTTCTGCTCCCGGTCTTTGTTCGCAACATCGCCGTCGGTGCCCCGACTACGAGCCTCTCGAGCGTAGGAGCGACGGCTCTCATCTCCACCCAACACGTAACCTACAACGCTTACGCCGGATGGACGATCGCGCACGAAACGGGCGACCTGATCGAGATGGCGACCTCGCGGCCCGCCGCGGCGTACGCCGCCGCCGTCGGTTCACACCCGTCGATCGGAAGTTGGCTCGGACAGTTCGGCAAGAAGTTGAAGGGCGCTTTTCACGGAGTGGAGTGGTCGAGCAACGAGAACTTCTACAACATGCGGGCGTTCGCTCCGAGCCTCGGGTTCGGAATGCTCGACATGTTCACGCTGATACCGCTCGGACTCGTCGGACTGTGGATCGCGACGCGACGGAAGACGCATCACGCTCCGGTCGCCCTCGGACTTGTCTTCCACTTCCTTTTGTTGGTGGGGATCTGCGTCGCGGGACGCTATCGCGTTCCCATCGCGCCGCTGCTCATCGTCTATGCCGCGGGCGTCGTCGGCACGATCTTGTCTCCCATTCTCGACGGCCGCGTCCCGGACATCGTCCTTCTCGTGGCCTGTACCATCGCGCTCGTTGCGGGTCGATCGGTGTTGAACCACCGCCCGGAAGACGAACACCGCGTCGCCGAATTCGTCCTCCTCTACGAATCGAAATACGTACCGCGGCTGAACGAAGCGAAAGATCGACAAGACTGGGACACCTGCGCCGTCGTTCTCGAGAAATTCGCGGGATTCACCCCCGAATCTCTCCTGCGACCGGATGATGCGGCGGACCCGAGTCGGAGAACCAAAACGACGATGGGCTTTTTCGGCGACATCCATCAACGACTGTCACAACTTTACGAGATGACGGGGCGTCAATCGGACGCGCGACGTGCGAAAGCAACCGCCACCGCATTGAAGGCGGCGGCCAAAGGTCTCTGAAACCGGAACATGCCATGAGCACACTCCCACGCGGCTCCTCGAACGAACGATCGTCGGTCCCTCCCGAAAACGGACCTTCGATGCGCCTCGAAAAGAAGCTGTCCGGCATGACGTGGGTGCTCCTCGCGTCGTTCGTCGTTCTGTGGAGCCTGCCGCGACTTCGATATGCGCAGGAGATCGACTCGAAGAACCTCGCGATCTTCAACCGATGGGAGCAGTCCGACAATCGATTCTTCTTGGACTGGGCGGACAAGATCGCCGACGGTGATCTTCTCGGTCGCGAACCGAATCACCCGGTCCACGAATGGCACATCCTGATCGCCAAGAAATGGATGGGAGACCATCCCGCGGAGGCCGAGCGCCTCAAGTCCGAGCTTCCGCCCGACGCGGACGAGAAGGCGGTCCAACAACATCTTTGGAATCGTTGGTACGGGGGCAACCAATTTCACCAAGAGCCCCTTTATCCCTACCTCTTGGCGGCCCTCAAGAGTCTGTTCGGTGACGCCTACACGGCGGGGTACGCGTTCCAAAGCCTGCTCGGGATCGTGAACGGTCTCCTTCTGTTTTTCCTTTCTCGACGCCTGTTCGGCTCCACCGTCGCCGTGACCTGCGGAATCCTCTACGCATTCGCGGGGTTTCTGATGTTTCACGAGCAGACGATGCTGCGCACGACCGCCACCTGCACGATGACTCTGCTCCTCGTCGTGCAGGGAGTGAGTCTCTTCGATGCGCCCTCTCCGAAGAAGTGGCTTCTTTTCGGGGCGACCACCGGAGCAGCGATTCTCTTGCAGTCGATCTTTCTCCTATTTCTGGTCGGCTTCGTGGCCGTCCACCTTTGGAAATCCCCGAGTCAGAAGGCGTCCATCCTGCGTGGCGCCGCCTACGCGGCATTGGCGACGCTCGTCGTCGTTTCGCCGGCGTTCGCGCGCAACATCGCGGTGGGCGCACCGACGTTCAGCCTTTCGAGCGTCGGCAGCGTCACCTTCATCGCGAGCAATCATCC
>CAIWVZ010000175.1 GCA_903916245.1 uncultured Planctomycetota bacterium
GGCTTGCCGCGACGGCTTGCGCGAGACGCGCGTCGATCGACGGATTGACCGCCTCACACCCGCGGCATACAAGACCGCCATGAAGAAGGTCGTTTGGTTGCTTTGGGTGGCACTCGCCACGAGCGTCGGGATGGGGCAGGCTTACGGTGGTGGATTGGCGCCGGTTCCGGGGACGCCGATCGACGCATCGACGCGCGCGGGACTCGACGCATGGCGCACGCTCGACGCCAGCGGCATGGCGTGTGCGCACTGCCATGCTCCCGACGCGATGGACCTCGCGATGTTCTCCGTTTCGGACGCCGATATTCAGCGTCGCGCGTCGTTCCACGTGCCTACGGCACAAGCGAACGCCATCGTCGCGCTCGTCAAAGCGATGCGCGATCGGCATGTCGCGGTTCCTCGCGATCGCTTCAACGATCGACCGTTCCAACCCGGCGGATACGTGCTCCCGGGGTCGAACCACATGCAGCGGGACGCCGCGTTCGGCGCCCACCTTTCGACGCGACTCCCTACCCTCACGGGCGATCGCATCACGACGACGGCTCAGGCTCTCGCCGCGCGTGCCGAACTCCTTGCCTACGATTTGCGGAACGAGCCCCTCGGCATTCCGTTCCCGCGTTGGTCGGAAGACGGTTTCAACGGGGCCGAACACGGCACGATGAACGACTGGTTGCCGGATATCGCGCCGTTGCCGCCGACGCCCGCCGCCGCGACTACGCTTTTCGCGCTCCACGACGCCTACATCGAGAACCCCACCCCGCAGAACCTATGGGCCATTCAGGCGCACAACGACGCGGTGGGCGTGCCCGGCTCGTTCGCGGGATCGCCCGCTCCCGGGACCAACGCCGCGGTGTTCGGTCGACGCAAGCACGCGTCCATGCTTCTCGGCCAGCACCTGCTCCGCATGGAGCACGCGGGCGTGCCGATCGCCGTGCCCGTCGGTGCGACCGTCGCGATGCGCCCGAACTACAACCGATTCAACTTCCCGTTCGACATCGCGTCGCGCATCAATCAGTCGACGATGCGCCCGACGCGCGCGGAGTTCGCTTCGTTGTTGATCGGTGCTCTTACCGGGGGGCGCGGGACGAACGAGACGAACTTCCGCGCCATGATGCAGCGTGAGTTGATGGTGCCGTGGTGGATGGTCGGTTTCATTCTCGAGCCGGGTCTCCAGTCGATCTCGAATTGGCACGAGTACTTCCCGCAGAGCTTGGTGGGGCACCGTGACTGGCGTCAGCCGTACATGATGCACCACGCATTCGTCACGACGATGATGGCGGTCCATCGCACCTACACCGCGGTGCCGACGAGTTCCGGGATGCGCAAGTACCCGAGTCTTCTGAGCCATTGGCATACCGGTGCGAATCCGCTTTACTCGTATGTCCAAGGCGGGATGTTCGCGTCGCCCGCACATGAAGCGCTGTATCGCCGCACGGCCGCGAATTCGACGCGCATGCAACTTTTGGTCATGAAGCACGAAGCCGAAGACGGTGTCGCCGCGGCGCGACCCTACGCGGCGAATGCCAACACGAACGATCTCGATCTCAAGATCGAATCATGGCTTTCGGCATCGTCGCTGGTCGACCCGACGGCGGCGCAAACCGATGCGACGACAGCATGGGGTTCCTACGCGGCGATCGCCGCATGGAAACGCGGCGGTGGGCCGCCGCCGCCCGATGCCGGTGGGTCGGGCTTGTCGGTCGCCGTCGCGGTGGGGACCGGGGCGCAGGCGGCGTCCTCGCACGGGGCGACGCGCTTGGAAATGACGGCGCCCGCTTCGGGTACCTCGCAGACGGTATTCGCGGGCGGGATGATGACTCCGTACTTCACGGGGCCGATGCGATTCGAAGTGGATCACGGTCCGAACGCGAACACGACGGGTACCCGACTTTGGGTGAATGGGGTGTTGGCATACGCGGAGGTTCCGGGGACCACGACGCAGCGACCTTGGATCACCCTTCAGGGCGGACAGCCCGTGGTCTTCCGCTTGGAGTACGACCGCACGCGCGGAACGGGTGGACTGACGCGCGTCCGATGGGAATCGTCGAAGGAAATCACGAGGGTCGTTCCGACCGTGCAACTCTTCCCACTTTCACAGACGCCGCAGTACCTCTACGGCGATCTCAATCTCGACCGTGTCGTCGATGCGATCGACGTCGCGAAGGCGGCGTCGATGATCGGTCTCGCCACGCCGCCTCTGCCCGATCTCACGGGCGACGGAGTGTTCACGGAAGCCGACCGCCAAGTCGTGCTTTCGCACCTCGGTCCCGCGCCCTGAGGCACGGGAGGAAACGCGTGAACGGAACCCGGCTCTTGATCCTTCGGTGTCGACGGGTGCCACGCATGCGACAATGCCGAGCATGAGCCCAGGATTGAA
>CAIWVZ010000176.1 GCA_903916245.1 uncultured Planctomycetota bacterium
CGACGACCGCCGCCCTCGACCGCGTCACGCGCGACCTCGAGGCCCAATCGGCGGCGGCCTCCCGCGCCGCCTCCGCCGGCGATCTCGAGCGACTCCGTGAGGAGTTCGCGAAGCGTGCCGCGGCGATCGACGACATGATGAAAAGCGACGCCGCGCTCAAGCACGTTCTCGAAGAGGACGCGAAGTCGGTGGCGTTGATCCACGGCTCGGTCGGTTTCAAGACGTCCGGCGGTGTTTGGCTCAAGGACCGAGACGGCGACCGCATCGAACTCGAGTACACGGGGTCCGCCTTCGTCGTCGCCGCGGACGGCACGCTCGTCACCAACCGACACGTCGCGCAACCGTGGTGGAAAAACGATTCCGCCGAGGCGGCGATCGCGGCGGGATGCGTCCCGCAATGGTTGCGCCTCGCCGCGGTATTTCCGGGACGCAAGCCGATCGACATCGATCCGGCGACGATCCGCCTTCGACAGGACGACATCGACGTGGCCGTGCTGACGGTGAAGACGGAAGGTCTCGTGCCGCTCCGAATGTCGGAGGCCGATCCGAAAACGCTGCGAGGATCGCGGATCGTCGTCCTCGGTTACCCGACGGGCGTGAAGGCGCTGCTCGCGAAAGCCGAACAGGACGTCGCCGAAGCCGTCACGGCGACGGCGGAAACCCTCGAAGAGGTGCTTCGCGGCCTCGCCGACCGCGGTGCCGTCCACCCGCTCGCCACGCAAGGGGCCCTCAACGAAGTCGGAGTCTCGAAGCTCGTCTTCGACGCCGATACGACCTCGGGTGGTTCCGGCGGACCCATCTTCGGCCCCGACGGCTCGGTCGTCGGCGTGGCGTTCGCCATCGTCCGCGATTTCGGCGGCTCGAATCTCGGCATCCCCATCCGCTACGCGAAGGAACTTCTGTCGAAACCCTGAATTCGTCCGCGCCTGTCCGGGGTGCTAGGTTCCCCGCATGACCGCGCGCAGCGAACGTCTCGTTTGGGTCGATCTCGAAATGACGGGGCTCGATCCCCTCCGATGCAAGATCATTCAGATCGCCACGTTGGTGACGGACTCCGATCTGAATCTCGTGGCCGAAGGCCCGAACCTCGTTTGTCACGCGACGGAGGAGGAACTCACGTCGCTTTCGGACTGGTCCCGCGACATGTTCACCAAGTCGGGACTTCTCGAAGCGGTTCGAGCGTCCAAGGTCACGCGCGCCGACGCCGAGCGCTCGACCCTCGAATTCCTGAAGACCCATGTCACGCAGGGCTCGTCGCCGCTCTGCGGCAATTCGGTATGGAACGACCGTCAGTTCCTCTGGCACGGAATGCGTTCCGTCCACGACTTCGTCCATTACCGGAACATCGACGTCTCGTCGTTCAAGGAAGTCGTGCGGCGGTGGTATCCCGGCGACTACTCTCCGCCCCCGAAGAAGAACCTCCACGACGCCCTGGCGGACATCCACGAATCGGTCGAAGAACTCCGCTATTACCGACGCGCCTTCATCGGGCCTCGGCCGACTCCGGCCTGATCGATCTCAGGGCGCGAGTCGACGGTACTCGAACAGATTCGCCAAAGGACCTCGCGAGAAATCCGTCACGTCGCCGAGCGCGTCGGCGGTGTCCTTCGTCGTGATGATGGTCAAAACCCGGCCTCGATGGGCGGTCACCTTTTCGAGGACCTCCTCCGCCACCGAACCACACGCGGCGGAAGGGAGATCGACACCCAAGTCTCGACCGAGCACGGCGGCTCCATGGCTTTCGACCGCGAGGCCGGCGCATCCGAGCCCCATGAATCCCAACTCCGCATCGGTTCCGCTTACGGGAATGTCTTCGGGCCACGACACGATCGCGATGGCGCGGTCCGCCGATCGTCCGATCGTCGTCACGTCGCCGCGAAAACGCGCCCGCGGTTCGTCGCTCGCGAAGACACAGGTGGCGTGCCGCGCTTCGCCGTCGCTCGGAGCGGCGAGCCAATCGAACACCGCCGAGACGTCGTTGGGCATCCCGGGAGCGTCCGCCATCGCGTCGACCACGCGAAACAACGTGGATCCCGTCCGCAGTTTGAACAGGAGGCGCGCGACACCCTCGCTGAAGTAACCGGGGTGATAGTGGAGTTCGAAGGCCATAGGCTCAATTCAGCTTGAACTGGGAGAGCGCGCCCGGCGGAAGCGGGAACGGCAGTTCCGATCGCGCCATCGCATCGTCCCACAAGGCGTCGGCGGGAGTGCCGAAAATGGTTTCCGGAAGAAGATCGACGAGATTCCACGACCCTTCGTCGATCTCGGCCTCGAGCTGTCCCTTCGCCCACCCCGCATAGCCGCGCATGAATCGGAAGGAGCCCGGCGCGGGATCTTCCTTCACGGATCGGGCGAGGTTCGCGAGCAACGTGACGTCGCCTCCGAGCAGGAGTCCGTCGCGCACGAGCGATCCCGACGTATCCACATCGTCGCGAATATGCAGGATCCACGCGACCTCGGGCTGAACGGGGCCCGCGATCCAGACGACGTCGTCGCGCCCTTTGAGGGCACCCATCGGCCCGACGAGTTCCGCGACGCGCAAGGGCGTCGGCTTGTTCACGACGAGCCCGGTGGCGCCTCGATCTTCGGCGTAGTCGATGAGGACGATGACGGACCGTTCGAAGACGGGCCCGGAGACGCTTCGGCGCGCCACGAGCGAGACTCCTTTGCGCAGGCCCTTCATGGGAGGAGTCTAACGCCCCGCCGGAGCCGAAACGTCGTCCCACGTCGCGACGAACGCCGCGTGGATGCGCTCGGCGACCGCTTCGGCCGAAAGTCCGTCGGCCTTGAAGGGTTCCGCGAATTCGATGCGGAGACGAGGACGAAGGCCGCGCGTGCCGTAGCGCAACATCACGGGCCAAATCTCGACCGCGGTGCCCTCGGCGGCCGCTCTCAACGCCGTGTCGATCTCGTGAGTCCCGCGAATCGGCCGCACGCGCGTGTTGTCCCGCGTTCCTTCCGGGAAGAACACCAACGCCTGTCGTGTCTCGAGAATCTCTCGACGGGTCGCTTCGGCTTCGTCGTTGACCTCGGACATGATGCGGGTCGCTTCATCCTTCGTGAGTCCCCGGCGTTCGCGAAGGCGCAAGATCTCCTTCGGACGCATCACGGGGAATCCGCCGCAAATGCGCATGAGCGGCACGATACGCCCGAGAACCGGGTAGCCGACGAACGATCCCATCTGGAAGTTGCCGCGAAGCCCGAGACGCGCGTACACCTGCCACGCCATCGCGGGGATATCCCAACCGGACGCGTGCTTCGCCGCCACCAAAACCGGAGCGGTCGGCGAACGACGACTCGGACGCACTTCGACTTTGAACAGAAGCCGCAGAAGCAACGACGACACGAAGTTCGTCGGATGCCAGACCCACGGAAGGATGCGGATGCGTGATCGACTCATCGGCCGGTCATCCTAGCGGGATTCGAACGCGTGCCGCAGATCACGGATCCATCAACTTCGCACAACACGCTTTGTACTTGCGGCCCGATCCACAGAAGCAGGGATCGTTCCGCCCGAGTTTGGAGCCCGGACGCTTGTAGGGCGTTCGTGTTTCGGCGGTCGCACGCCGTTCGCGGCCGGCATCGGCCATCGCGGCTTCGAAATCCCCACGCGCCGCCGTGACCGCGGACACGATTTCGAACGGGCTGACGCCCGGTTCCTCGGAGACCGCGTGGAGCAGAAACTCTTCGACCAAGTCGGGCATCTCGACGACGTACGACTCGCCGCCTCCGAGACGCGCGGGAAGAAATCGCGACATGAGTTCACGAACCCGTTCCCCGTCGAGATCGCGTGGCCCGACGCCGAGATCGTCGGCGCACGCGGCGACCAAAAGTTCAAGCGCGGGCGTCGCCGCGATACCGAGCCGCTCGGACGCGCGGGCGCCCGCGTCGGAATCGCGGAACGACGCGGCGAGGAGACGCCAACGATCGAAGAGTTCGCGACTCACGGAGCCCCTCCGTACACGAGAACACCGTCGGCGACGAGGCTGTCGACCAACCCGCGCACGTCCGTGGGATCGGCCTCGTGATCGCGCGCGAGGGCGGCGATGTCTTCATCCGACAGTGGATGGATCGCCGCGGCGCGCAGCAGCGCGGCCGTTCCGGGATCCAAGAGTTCCGCGGCGCCCGGAGGCGGCGCGAAAGCACCGGCGGATCCACCCTTCGACAGAAGGATGTACTCGTCCTCCGCGCCGGGTGTACGACGCGGCAGCTTCGAAAGACGTCCCGCGCGCAATGCGTCGAGCACCGCGAGCCAGCCGTCCAACGTGCCTTCGGGCACGGACACGACGGCAACCGCGGGCGAGACGGCGAAGGTCCCCGCCGGAGGGAGTGCGCCGTCGGGCATCCGACGAACCTCGACCAAGGCGCGTTCGAGGTGGGCGACCGCTCCGAGGAATCCGTCGTCGCTCTCCGACGTCCGCGCCACCGCATACGTCGCGAATGCGGGAGGCAGCGCCGTGTCGCCCATCACCGCTCCATGGAACTCGGGCGAGCCGACGAACTCGGCGACGAAGCCGGAATCACGCCCACCGTCCATGGCCAATGCGACGGTCGCCGAGCATTCGAGACTGACGTTGCCGAGAACCTGAGCGGAACGACGTCCGCCGTTGTCGGCCCCGATTCCCTCCGCCGGAGCGGCGAGGATCAAGTCCCGCGCGGACGGCGAAAGCCCGTCGCCCCGCCGGGCCTCCGCGTCGCCTCCCCTCCAGCGACGTGCGAACGCGGGATCCATTTGGCAACGGAACAACGTCCGCTGCAACGGCGCGAGCATAGCGACGTCGATCGAGGTCGAGAGCGTCGGGGCGGGGTGCGAGGGGGGGCCCATGGAGCGACCACGAACGGCCGCCGACGTATCGAACGCCGCTTTCACGGACGCGAACAACGGCAACACCGCCGGGATCGGATGACGCTCGCATTCGCAAACGACGGCACGGAGATTCGACGCCGCACCGAAAGCGGCAGCCATCATGTCGCGCAGTTCCGGTAGCAACGTCGTGCCGTGATCGTCGTCGATGAACGTACGTCCGGCGTGCCGGAACGGGGTTCCGCCGGCGATGTGAATCTCGACGACGCGATCCCAAGGGAACCGCTCGAAGCCTTCGAGAGGCTTGTGGCCCATCACGCGTTGATAGACGGCGAGGTGCGCGAGGTCGATCAACAACCCCGTGTCGGCCTGCTCGGCCAACGCGGCGAAGTAGTCGAGCAGATGCATCCGTCCGAGATACACGTGCCCCGGAGGATTCTCGGGGAGGACTTCGAACCCCGTCGCATCCCGGAGTTTCCGCACCGATTCCGCCATCGCGACGACCGAAGCGGGTTCGAGAATCGGCGGCTGCAGGATGCCGTGGCCACGGTCGCGACGTCCGATGTGCCAAACGCCCGCGTCGCCGCACAGCCACGCGGCTCGAGCACGGCGGGCGCGCACGGCCGTCTCTTGCATCGACGCCGCATCGAGCGACGCCGGCTCTTCGAGATTGAGATCGAGGAAATGATAGGTCGTCGGTGCTCCGGAGGCGATCCACGACTCCGCGGCGGAATCGAAGCCCCGCTCGAGATCCGCTCCGATTTCGAGAAAGGCGACGTAGTCCGGTCGTTCGGCCCGAAGCGCGAGCGGGTCGAGTCCCCCGGCACCCGCACCGAATTCCGTCGAAATACCGAGGCCGAGAGTCGGAAGGTTGCGAACGCGCGTCGAAAAGTCGGCGGCCATGATGCCGATCAGGCGAGTCCGGCCCGCGCGACGGCGACGAGATCCGCGACCAAGCGTTCCACCAACGGACGATCGCGCCCTTCCACCATCACACGCAGAAGCGCCTCGGTTCCCGACCAACGGATGAAGACGCGTCCGTCGTCGCCGAGAACCGCCTGCGCTTTTTCGATGGCCGCCTGCATACCCGGGATCTCCTCCGTCGGAATCCGCACCTTGGCATGAACGTTTTCGAGAATCTGCGGATACGTTTCCAATCCCGCCACCAACGCCGACAGCGGCAGTCCGCGCCGCATCATGACGTCGAGAACGCGAAGCGCCGCGTAGAGCCCGTCGCCGGACCACACGTCTCCTTCGCGAAAGATGATGTGCCCGGATTGTTCGCCGCCGAGAACCGTCCCGGTCGTCGCCATACGTTGAGCGACGTAGCGATCCCCGACGGGCGTCACCTCGACGGCGATTCCCACCGAGCGCAGGAAATGCTTCAGTCCGAAGTTCGACATCACGGTCGTGATGAGACGAGCTCCGGGAAGTCCGTCGCGGGCATGCAGATCGCGGGCGAGCACACCGAGAATCGCATCTCCATCCCGTTCGACTCCTTGCTCGTCGAGAAGCAGGACGCGATCGGCGTCGCCGTCGAGCGCGATCCCGAGGCACGCCTTGCGGGTCGCGACCTCGGGTGCCATCGCTTTTACCGCGAAGACGCCCGCGTTCTCGTTGATGTTGCGACCGTCGGGAGACGCGTGGCGAACGACGACATCGGCCCCGAAACGACGGAGCAGCTCGGGCCCGATCTCCGTCGCGGCGCCATGGGCGCAGTCGAGGACGACCGTCTTCCCGGTCAGATCGAGGTTCGGCAATCGGCGACGCATCCCGTCGACGTAACGGTGGGCCGCACCGTCGTCCTTCAGAAGATTGCCGCGGGGCGTCACGACGACGCCGTCGTCGGCGTCGATCAGTTCTTCGATCCGCAGTTCACTTTCGTCGGGGAGCTTGCGACCGTCTCCGCCGAAGAACTTGATGCCGTTGTCGGCGGCCGGATTGTGCGAGGCGGAGACTACGACGGCGAGGTCGAAGTGCTCTTCACGTGCGAGCCATTGCACGGCGGGCGTGGTGAGGATGCCGCCGTCCGAAACCGCGACTCCCGCTCCCCGGAACCCGTCCGCGAGGAGACGCGCGATCCACGGCCCGGATTCTCGGGTGTCGCGACCGACGAGGACACGACGGGCACCGCCCATGTCGGCGACGAAGGCGCCCGCGGCGCGGCCGAGCGCGGCGACGCGATCGGGGGCCAGCATTCCCGCCCCCGCGGGGCCTCGGATTCCGTCGGTGCCGAAGTACTTCCGTTCCAACCTAAATCCCTTCAGTTCGCGCCCCGCGTCACGGTCACCTCGACCGGACTCGGATCCACACCGACCAACTTGAGACCTTCCGGAAGTCGGAACACCTCGACGGCGACGGACTCGGAAACGGCGAGACGTGCGCCTTCCGCCATCGCCGCGCGTGCGGCGAGGCGATCGGTGTCGATCTCGGCTCTGAGTATTTTACGCAGTTCTTCGACCCGCGCCGAGTCGCTCCACGCTTCGATCTCGCGACGCGAGCCGGCGACACGCACCGTCACGACCGGACGGGGTCCGTCGAGCGGCTTGGGCAACTGAAAGCGCCACCCACCCGAGGGGGCGACGGACAAACGCAACGGGACACGCGGGATTTCGAGCGTCACGTCCTCGGAGGGCACGAAGGTGACGGACGCCTCGATCCCCTGCCGCGACTCGAGACGAATGAACCGCTGCCCGAACTCCGGTGGAAGCGCCGAGTTGACGGTTTTGAAGTCCGAGGAGCGCCCCGTGCAGGACACCTGCAGCGTCGCTTCGCGGATCGCGCCGACGCCTTCGAACCAGGAAGCCGGTCCGACCACACGAACCGTCGCGGGATCGACGGTAACGCGCGCGCTCATTCCCGAAGGCACGTCCACCGGCTGCCCGACCAGACGGATCTCCCGGGTCGCCAACCGATCGAGGACCACCTGAACCGACGGAAAAAGTTCGACGGAGGCACCGACGAGCCCGACGTCGACGTCCTTGCCGTCGATGGCCCGCGGCGTCTCGACCGCGATGTTGTCCGGACCGCGCTTCATCCAAGTTTCACGCAACGCGACCGATGCGGAGAGTCGACGACCCTCTCGGAAGGTCGCCGCGAGGCGTTGGGGCCCGCGAACGACGAGTCGCGCACGGGGCGTCTCGATACGACGCACCGCGACGTTGCCTTCCGGCGTCAGCACCAGTTCCCGTCGATTGGACACGGGACGGCTCGCCGCCGCGTCGGAGACGACCACGTCGACTTCTCCGTCGAAAAGAATGACCTGCTGTTCGCGGTCGATGATCGCCACGAGGACGCCCGCGAGAACGACACTCAGAATCTTCGCGATGAGGTGCTCGGTAAAGAATCGACCGAGCCACCCTTTCCGGTCACCGCTTCGGGAGGCGCGTTGGGTTCCGGAACTCACGAGGCCTCCTTGTCGTCGGCGCCGTCCGCGGGCGGTACGGGGAGTACGAGAAGTTCGCGGAGACGTTCGACACCGACGTTCGTCTCGAGACGCCCGCGCCGCGCCACCGACACGGTGCGGGTTTCCTCGGAAACGACGATCGCGAGGGCATCCGAATCCTCGGTCACTCCGAGAGCCGCTCGGTGTCGCGTCCCGAGTGCCTTCGCAACGCGCGCGTTTTCGGAAAGCGGCAGCACGCAGCCCGCGGCGGCGAGACGGTCACCGCGCAAGAGCACCGCGCCGTCGTGCAGCGGAGATTCTTTCGCGAACAGCGAAACGAGCAACGCCGTCGACACGGCTGCGTCGAGACGCACGGCGGCGGGACCTTCCATCAGCCCCCCCAAGCCGTCGCCGCCTTCGATGACGATGATCGCGCCGAGTCCTTTTTCTTTCAGGCGTTCGACGGCGACCACGAGTTCTTCGGTGGGACCCTTCGGCCCGCGCGACAACGCTCCGAACAACCCGGCGTCACCGAGAGACACGAGCGCTTGACGCAGCTCGGGCTGAAAAACGACGAGCAATCCGATGACGATGAACGTCATTCCACGATCGGCGATCCACTGGATGCGTTGTAGATCGAGCGTCTTCGCGAGGGAAAGGCCGCCGACCAAAAACACCACGACGGCGAAGATGAATCCTTTCAAGACTCCCGAACCGCGCGTTTCCTGAAGGAATCGGATGAACGCGTAGATGACGACCGAGAGCATCAAGACTTCGAGCGCCGTCCTCAGCAGGTCGAGCGTACTCATGGCGCGATCCCGACCTTCAGCGCGTCGGCGACCGCGACGGCGTCGCGGGCATAACCGACATGGTGAACGCGCACGAGTTCGACTCCGGCGGTCGCACACGCGGCGACGACGACGGCCGTCGCCGCGTCGCGTTCACGCGGCACGGTGCGGCCGGTCACGGCACCGAGAAACGCCTTGCGCGAAGGCCCGACGCACAACGGCAACCCGTGGATACGCAGTTCGTCGAGGCGCCGCAGCAATTCGAAGTTCTGTGACGGCACCTTCGCGAACCCGATTCCGGGATCGAGGATCAAACGTTCGCGCGAGACTCCGGCGGCCTCGGCACGTCCGACGCAGGAAGCGAGTTCGGCGGCGACTTCCGCGCCCACGTCGCCGTAGGTCGCGAGCGATTGCATCGTGGCGGGAGTCCCGCGTCGGTGCATCAAAACGGCGGCGGCCTCGGTCGCCGCGAGCGCCGACGCCATCTCCGGGTCGTGGGAGAGGCCGCTCACGTCGTTCAGCATCGACGCGCCACGAACGTAAGCCTCGCGGAATACCGCCGCCTTCGTCGTATCGACGCTGATCGGCATCCCGACACGCTCACGCAGAGCGTCGATGACGGGAATCACCCGACGCAATTCTTCGGCTTCGTCGACCGCCGCCGCCTGAGGCCGCGTCGATTCACCACCGACGTCGAGGATCACGGCGCCTTCGTCACGCGCCGCGCGCGCCTGCGCGACCACGGCGTCGATCGACGTCAACGAACCTCCGTCGCTGAAGGAATCGGGCGTGATGTTGAGAATCGCCATCACGGCGGTCGGTCCTCCCGCAGGAAGCCGCACCCCGCGCCCGAGAGGAAGCCCGCCTCGACGCATGGGAAATCAGGATCCCCGAGACTCGGCGGCCTTCGCGAACGACGCCTTTTGCAGTTCGAACACGATGTCTTCGGCGAGTTCGCGGACGACCTTCGCGCGGACGACGTTGAGATCCTCGCCGCGCGCGAGAATTCCCTCATCGCGTCGGAGCATCTTGAACTTGGTGATCACGCGTCCCGTCGTGCGTTCGGTCAGCACGACTTCGACCTCGCTGATCACTCCTTCTTCGAGCGTGCGCTCGCGGTCGTCGACGACCAGCGGCACCCGTCCCATGTCGAGGATGCGCAGCGACAACACGGCCTCCGCCTTCGGAATCTCTCGAACGGTCACGTCGGTACGTCGCATCAGCTGGCGGGTCACCTCGCCGGTCAGCGCGATCTCGTCCCCGCGGTAGAACGTATCGTTCGTCCCCATCCGCACGGCGATCGTCGAGATGCCCTCGGGCATCAACGATCCCGTCGAATAGCCGCAGCCCGTGACCGCGACGACGACCGCAAGAACGATCAACCGAATCAACGCGGCCCTTCCGCCGAGCGGGATTCGGGACGCGAGTCCGTCGTCGACGCCCGCGACGCGGGACCGTCTCCGCGTTGGGCCGCCGCGCGACGTTCTTCGAGGGCGAGTTGTTCCTCGGACACGTCCGGAACCGCATCCACCAACGCGGCGATGCGAATCTTCGCACGCGCCGCCGCTTCCGAGTTCGGCCAGTCCTTCACCAACTTCAAATAGTAGTAGCGGGCACTATAGGCCTTGCCCATGCCCTCGTGCCAATCGGCGACGTTGTAGAGGCGTTCGGCGGCCGCGCGTTCAAGCCAGACCTCCATCTCCATCGCCTGAGTGCGCCATTCGCCGTTCGGGAAGTCCTTCAGATAGGACTCGACGTAACTACGCGCTTCACGATTGATCGCGGGATCGTAGAAGTCGCCTTTCACGCGACGGTAACGGCAGTAGGCCTGGTTGTACCGGGCGATGGGATACCACTCCGAGTTCGAATAGTTCTTCGCGAGGAGATCGAAGGTCGGAACCGCGGTTTCCCAATCCTCCTCTTCGAGGAAATGACGCGCGAGGAGCCATTGCGAGTCCGCCGCACGCGCCGAGTTCGGGAACGTCGACACGATCCACTTGAGAATCTCGATGCCGCGACCGACGTTCGAGAAAATGCCGAAGAACGCGGACTGACGCCCTTCGATGTATTCGCGCCCCGCGACGAAGGCGCGTTCCTCGACGTCGCGCGAGCGATTCGAGATGGCGTGGTTGAGGGCGTAGGACTTGCACGCGGAGAAACAGGTCGAATAGTCCTCGTCGAGGTACGACGCGTCGACCCACAGATAGCGGGCGGCTTCGTCGAATTCGGAGGCCGGGAAGTCCTCGACGAACTCCTCGAACAACTCGGCGGCTTCTTCGAAGTCCTTCGCGTCGTAGGCGGCCTTCGCGACGTCGAACGCGGCCTTCTGCGCGGCCTTCTGTTCCGGTGACACTTCGATCACGCCGCGGCGCAGTACCGCAAGCCGTTCCTTCTCTTCCTTGCCCGGATCCGAGCGGATGAACTCGGGGAGCGCCTGATTGACCTTGCGCCCGAGAGCGGAACAGCCGGACAGCGCAACGAGCGCGAGGGCGCAGACGATGGTCAGGGATCGGGAAGACATGACTCTCCGGCGGCTCGGCGGACACTCCGGACATCGCCCGTCGGCAGTCACCGCGAAGGACGTCACCCGTGCACCGCACCCGCCGTCGATCCTAGGACTGCAGGGGGGGCGGGTCAAGCAACGGCGCCCTCGTGTTTGCTAGGATCGGTGAGAGGTGAGAGCCACCGCGCGTGACTGCAACATCCGACGACCGCCCCGACGCCGCCGATCTCGAAATCGAACGGAAGTACCTTCTGAGCGGCACGCCGCCGGAGGCGCTCCAACACCCGTCGATCGTCGTAGAACAGGGCTACATCCCCGGCAGGAAGTTGAAGGAACGACTTCGCAAGAGCGTCTTCGGCGACGGCTCGGTGCGCTACTACCGCACCGTGAAACTCGGCTCCGGTCTCGTACGTACCGAAATCGAAGAGGAAACCGACGAACGGGTCTTCGCGCACCTTTGGTTGCTGACCGAGGGTCGTCGGATCCGAAAGACGCGCTACGTCGTGCCGCATGCCGTTTTCACATGGGAAATCGACGTGTTTACGGATCGGGAGCTCGTGTTGGCGGAGGTCGAACTCCCCGACGAGCGGGCCGTCGCGCCGATTCCGCCGTGGCTTGCGCCCTTCCTCGTCGAGGAAGTGACCGGCGACAAGACCTACACCAACGCGTCTCTCGCGCGCTGAGCGTCGGTTTCGCGCAGGAATCGCGCCGACTTCAGTTCTTTCTCCATGACGTGTTCGAGGGCCGCGTCGAGCACGCGTCGGACCGCGATCACGTCCGTCGCGGCGACCGATAGGCCGAGAGCGTCGGCCGCCGAAGCGTCGCGGGCGGCGAGGAGGAAACGTCGACCGGCGGACGCCAACGGAATGAGACCGGGCGTGGTCCCCCCGAGGCAGTCGCCGCAGACGATGCCGCCGCGTCCCGGGGAAATCTTGACGGAGGCCTTCGGCGGCGCCGGTTTGGCGCAGACGGCGCATCCGTCGAGAACCGGGGCGAACCCCGCTCCCGCGAGCCAACGGAGGTCAAAACGCGCCGTGACCGCCGGGACGGCTCTCGGATCCGCGATTTCGAGGGCGGCCAACGTCTCGACGGCGAGATCGAAGGCGGCCGTATCGGGATCGAGGTCCCTGTGGCCTTCGCAGAGGACTTCGGTGACGTGACACGCCGCGTAGAAGCGACCGAGCTCGTTGCGAAGCCCCGGGAAGCCCGTCACGACGCGCCATCGAGTGACGAGGTGCAGACTGTCGCCCTTGCGCCAGCGGATGGTCGCTTCGCCGAGTTGCGCCAAGTCGAAAGCACCGAGCAATTCCGGGTTCGGCTTGCGGATCCCTTTCGCGAGGACGGAAGCCTTCCCGCGCGTCCGCGTCATGAGTCGCGCGATCTGGCTGTTCTCGCTGAAGTCCTGACGTTTCAGGACCAAGGCGGGGGTCGTTTCCCCCGGTTCTTTCGCGGCCATGGCGTCACTCCGCCGTCGGTGCGACGCGCACGCGATGAACGTGGCGTTCGTCCGCTTCGAGGACGGTGACGGTCACGCCGTCGCTGGAGAACGCGTCGCCGCGTTGCGGAATCCGCCCGAAATGGGCGAACACGAAGCCGCCCACGGTGTCGTAGGACGCGTCTTCGGGGAGTTGGATCCCGAGCCGCGCATTCAACGCGTCGACGCGAACGGAAGCCAGTACCTCGGCCTCCTGCTCGCCCTTCACGAGAATGTCCGCGGGCGCGGCGGCTTCCTCGGTATCGAGTTCGTCGTGGATTTCGCCGACGAGCTCTTCGATCAGATCTTCGATGGTGGCGATGCCCGCGGTACCGCCGTATTCGTCGAGGACGACCGCCAAGTGCGCGCGCCCCGAACGCAGTTCGCGCAGCAATTCCGGCACCGGCTTGCTTTCGGGCACGAAAATCGCCGGCCGCATGATGGACCGGAGTTTCGGGTACTCGGCTTCCGACTTGCCGAGGTGAGCCAGAAGGTCCTTCACGAAAAGGATGCCGACGATGCGGTCGACGGTCCCCTCGTGCAGAGGAATTCGGGAATGACCCATGTCGTGGGCCGAACGCACCGCCTCCGCGAAGGGGGCCTCGACCGGGAGCGAGACCACTCGGGTGCGCGGGGTCATCACTTCGGCGACCGGGCGGTCCCGAAATCCGATCAGGTTGTGGAAGATGGCCGCTTCGTCCTTGCGCAGCACGCCGTCCTTTTCGCCCTCGCTGACCGCGTCGAGGACGTCGTCCCGGAACTCGGCCGCGTCGTCGGAGCGGTCTTCCGGGACACCGAGAACCCGTGCCAATCCGGCGCCGAGGCGGGACATCGCCCAGCGGACGGGCGACAACACGAAGTCGGTCACCCGAAGGAACGGAACGAGAAGGAGCAACGCCCGCTCGGGCATCCGGCGGACCGCCTCGCGGATCGTCCCGTAGAACCCGACGATGACGACGCCGAGGAGCGCCCCGAGGCGAGACGCCACGTCCGCGAGCTCCGTGGAGGCGCCTTCCCCCCCGAGTCCCGTCCCGACGATGAGCACGGTGAAGGCGACGAGGCGCATGATCACCAGCGAATCGATGAGCTCGAGTTCGCGTTCGAGGAACGCGTCGAGCCGCTCCAAGCGATCC